>JAENVT010000199.1 GCA_016650435.1 Ilumatobacteraceae bacterium | reverse complement strand
CCACATCGGACGCAGAACGGCGGCAAGGTCGATACCAAGGTGCGCTCCCCCGTCGAGCGCCTCGCGACGCATCAGTCGCACGTATTCGTGATTGTCGGCAAAGAAATCGAAACCGGCGCCGATTACCAGTTCAACCTTTTCCCACCCGCTCTCCGGCGAGGCGATCGCCTCGGCGAGACGATCGAACCAGTCGCTCAGCAGCCGCTCGAATACCTCGTGGTACAGCGCTTCCTTTGAAGGAAAATGGTGCAGCAGGCTGGGTCGACGGATGCCCACGCCGGCGGCGATGTCATTCAGCGAAGTGCCGTCGTAGCCGACCTCGGCGAAGCATCGCAGCGCCTCGTTGATGATCAGGTCGCGGGTCGACAACACCTCACCCGCGTGTACGACCATGGGAGGCAGTGTAACCGCCTTTACGCTGGCCTACCGACCAGTAGGTAGGTCTGATAAAGTGGCTGAATGTTGCGGGTCATCGCCTTGAGTCTCTTCGTTGGTTTCGGCGTTTCCTGCGTCGCTTTCGTATCCTCGACGGTGTTCTTACACCGCGGTCTGGCCCACAAGGCGGTCACCTTCAAACGCCCGGTCACCGAGACGTTTCGCCTGCTGGTGTGGATAACAACCGGGATCCGCCCACGTCAGTGGGTTGCTGTGCATCGCAAGCACCACGCTTTCACCGATATCGAGGGCGATCCCCACTCCCCTGTGCTGCTCGGGTGGTTCAAGGTGCAGCGCAGCAATGTCGCTCTGTACCGGCGCGAAGCCCGCAACCGCGAAACGCTTGGCCGGTACGCACGGGACCTCCAACCAACCAGCGCCGACCGGTGGTTCTACGATCACGCGCTCTTCGGCCTCGCAATCGGTGTCGCTGTCTTGGTCATCGTCTTCGGACCATTGATAGGACTGCTCGCGGCCTTCGTCCACGTCAACCTGTACCTAGGTGGTTCAGCGGCCGTCAATGCCGTCGCTCACCACTTCGGCCGGCGTCCGTACCCCAATCGGGCCGGAAACCTACAGTGGCTGGCGTTGATCACCGCCGGTGAAGGTCTGCACAACAACCATCACGCCGCGCCAACGTCGGCGCGGTTGTCGCATCGTTGGTTCGAGATTGACCCTGGCTGGTGGGTCATCCGCATCTTGATGCTGTTTCACCTTGCCAAGGTTCGGCTGACCGAACTGCACTTCGTCTCGACCAAGCGGGTCGCGGCCTCGACTCCCTAGAGCGGGTCAGTCGCCGTCGATCTTGTCGAGGACCTCGTGCGCCTTCTCGGCGACGGTGCCGACGACGCCATCTTTCTCGGCCAACTTCGCAGCCTGGTCGTCGACCTTTTGAACCACCTTCTGTGCCTGTGCTTTGGCTTCAGCGCCCTTCTTGCCGCTGAACATTCCCTTCAAGCTGTCCATCACTCCCATGATGATTCCTCCTGATACGCGCCACGAGGGCGCGATGAAGGTGTAACACACTTGGCGACATCACCAATCGACCGGAGCCATGGTGTGCCCCATGAAGCCCGACGCTACCCTCCCCCACATGCAGATCGTGTCAGCCCTCTTCGTCGAGAACTTCGAGATGCGCCAGGCCCCAGGACCATCGACACGCATCGACCTGACCGGCGCGATGTTCTCGATGGCTGCCCCGTCGGAGGTACCCGTCACGCTCTCACCACATCTCGTCGCCTTGATCTACTGCACCGCGAACGAGCCGGGCAACGGCGTGTTCGAGGCCGTGTTCCGCAAGGGGATGTCGGAAGACGACGAACAGATCGCCCGAAACGTCAGCCCGTTCACTGTGGACCCCGGGAAGTTCACCTATCGGCTGGTGCGCGGTGAGCTGGAGTTCACCGACTACGGCCAGATCTTTGCCCACTGCCGCATCGACAAGGGCCCGTGGCATCTGGTTCCGTTTACCCTTCTGCCGCCCGTGGCCTGACCCGGGATAAGGTCGGTTTCGTGCCAACGACTCTGACGAACGAGCAACAAGCTGCCGCCATCTCATTGATCCGCGGGTTCGCCATGGATGCGCCTCTGAAAGCCAAGAGTGGGCACCAAGGCACCGCAATGGCGCTGGCCCCGCTGGCCCACGTGCTCTTCAGCAAGGTGATGCGTCACGATCCGGCCAACCCGCGCTGGCCCGACCGCGACCGGTTCATCTTGTCGAACGGCCATGCCTCGATCCTGCAGTACTCGATGCTGTACCTGTGCGGCTACGGGCTCGAGCTCGACGACATCAAACAGTTTCGCCAGTGGGGTTCGCTGACCCCCGGCCATCCCGAGGCTGAGCTCACGATCGGCATCGAGGTCACCACCGGCCCGCTCGGTCAGGGCTTCGCCAACGCAGTGGGGATGGCGATTGCCGAGCGTCGTCTGCGGACCCAGTTCGGCGACGACGTCATCAACCACCACACCTTCGTGATTGCCGGCGACGGCTGCTTCGAAGAAGGCATCAGCCACGAGGCTGCGTCGCTGGCGGGCCACCAACGCCTTGGCAACCTGATCTGTGTCTACGACGACAACCACATCACCATCGACGGCAACACGTCGCTCGCGTACAGCGACGACGTCGGCATGCGTTTCGAGGCTTACGGATGGAACGTCGTGCACCTGGGTGAGATGGCCGATGATTGCGACGGGCTGGAAGCTGCACTCAACGATGCCAAGGCGGTCACCGACAAGCCCTCGCTGCTGATCCTGCGGAGCCATGTCGCTGCGCCGAGCCCCGACTGGACCGATCGACACGAGGCGCACGGCAATCCATTCACGGCCGAGCAGGTCACCCGCACCAAAAAGGT
>JAENVT010000198.1 GCA_016650435.1 Ilumatobacteraceae bacterium | reverse complement strand
TCGGTGCAGACAGGTCGCATCGAAAGTGTGCACTTCCGTCCGCCGTGGCCGTCTTCGGTCAGGGGAGTGGTCAGCCGGAGTGGATCAGGGACGCGTCTTGCACGTCGCGCCACTGGTCGACGTCGTGGGCCGTCAGGATCTCGGCGCCGAGCGAGGTCAGGGTGTGGAGGCTGGCGACCGATTGCTCGAGATCGGCGCCTCGACCGGTCGGGTTGTGCTCGACGATCGCCTGCAGCGTGTAGGCCGCGTCGCCGGCGCAGACGTAGCTGCGACCGTCGGTGAACGTCACCAGCAACGCCTGATGGCCGGGCGTGTGGCCAGGCGTCGAGACCAGTCGCAGACCGGGCGCGAGGTCGAAGGTATCGTCGTAGTCCCACAGATCGGCGGTCAATTCGGCGAGGTCGCCGGCCAGCACGCCCCTCGTCTTCTTCGACTGCTCCCACGCCCAGTCCAGCTCGCGGGTCCGCACGTATTGGGTTGCTGCCGGGAACGCTGCGTTGCGGCCGGCGTGATCGAAGTGGAGGTGGGAGTTGACGACCCAGCGGACCTGGTCGACGGTGTATCCCGCCTGTCGTAAACGCTCGTCGACCAAGGCGTGTCGCGGGCAGCGGATCTCGAACACATTCCACATCGCCCCGAAATGGGCGACCGGATCGGGACCGCAGCATGCCTCGTGCATCCCGGTGTCGAACACCAACACGCCGTCGTCGGTATCGACCGCGAAGCACATCACCGGCACGTCGGCCATGACGCCCTTCGGGTCGCCGGCGACCAGCCCGCCGACGTCGGTGTACAGATCGCCGCAGCGCAAGGCCCACAGCTTCATGAACCGACCGTAACCGGGCAGCGCCGGTCATCTACGATTGCGCGCATGGCTCGATTCGGACGCGTGCTCAGCGCGATGGTCACTCCATTCGATGGCGATGGAGGCCTCGATCTCGAAGCCGCAAAGGTCCTTGCCCGATACCTGCAGCAGCACGGCAATGATGGCCTGGTGCTGGCCGGCACAACGGGCGAGGCACCGACGCTGAACGATGACGAGCGTCTTTCTCTGTTCGCCGCGGTCGTCGAGGTGGTCACCATTCCCGTGATCGCCGGAACCGGAACCAACGACACCCGTCATTCGATTCATCTCACGAAAGAGGCGAAGGCGCTCGGCGCAGCCGGAGTTCTTGCAGTTTGTCCGTACTACAACCGACCGTCGCAGGCAGGCATCGAGGGTCACATGCGGGCAATCGCCGGCGCAAGCGACCTGCCGGTAATGGTCTACGACATCCCCATTCGCACCGGCCGCAAGATCAACTCGGCGACGTTGTTGAAGCTGTTCCGCGACGTGCCCAACATCGTCGCGCTGAAGGATGCGGCGGCGAATCCCGGCGAGACCGCTGCGGTCATCAGCTCGTTGCCGTCGGGGTGCGAGGTGTACAGCGGCGACGACGTGATGACCCTCCCACTGTTGGCCAGCGGGATCGTCGGCAGCGTCGGCGTCGCGACGCACTGGACTGGTGAGGATCACCAGGAGATGTTCGACCTCTGGGAGAAGGGCGACACCGAGGGTGCCCGCTTGGTGAACAGCCGAATGTTGGAGAGCTTTGCGTTCGAGACCGGCGACGATGCCCCCAATCCGATCCCGACGAAGGCAATGATGCGTCACCTGGGCATTCCGGTCGGCCAGGCCCGGTTGCCCATGGGCGATGCGCCGGCGTTCGTCGAGGCGCGTGCCCCCGAGGTATGGGCCAACCTGCAACGATGGAGAGATGCCTTCCCCGACCGTCCATAGTGATCCGGCCCTGGTGACAGCGGTGCCTACCCATGGCTGATCCTGTTCGCGTGGTCTTCCTCGGCGGTCTCGGTGAGATCGGTCGAAATTGCATGGCCATCGAGCAGCAGGATCGGGTGTTGTTGATCGACGTCGGGCTGATGTTCCCCGACCCCGACATGCACGGCATCGACTTGGTGCTGCCCGATTTCACGTGGCTGCGCGAGAACGCCGACCGCATCGAAGGCGTTGTGGCGACCCACGGTCACGAAGACCACGTTGGTGCGTTGCACTACCTGTTGCGCGAGCTCAGCTTTCCGATCTTCGGATCCGCTGTCACGCTCGGCCTCGCCCGCAACCGCATCGAAGAAGCCGGCTTGCTGGGCAAGACCGACCTGATCGTCGTCAAAGATGGCGAGCGGCGCATGATCGGTCCGTTCGACGTCGAGTTCATTCCGGTCACGCACTCCGTACCTCATGCCCATGCAATCGCAATCCACACTCCGCAGGGAGTGATCCTGCACTCGGG
>JAENVT010000197.1 GCA_016650435.1 Ilumatobacteraceae bacterium | reverse complement strand
GTTGGGCGACTGACCTGCTGCACAGCGGCACGGCGTTCGTGGCACCCTCGACATTGAAGGGTGAGCCGGTGGGCAGGCTGGTGTTCATGCACCCGCTGACTCCGGATTCGATCATCGATGAGTTGATGCTCAGCTTGTCAGTGTGACCTCGCCTCGCGCCGTGTCGATTCTGGCGCGCAACGCAGGCTGATCCGCCTCGTGCACAGAAACACCGGACGTGAGCCCGATGATGTCGAACGCGACACTGAACTTCTCTGGCTGTGGATGAAGGACGTCGAGCTCCACAAGTCGAACCGCTGACGGCAACGTGTCGCTGGGATGAGCGGAGTCGGCCCAATCGATCATGAACGGCAATGCTCGGCCGAACGGTCCATCGAATTGCGGGACAGTGAGCTCCCACTCCAACAACACTCCGTCCGGCCGTCGACGAGACATCGCGCTGACGTCGCCGAACTCGATGCCGGCCTCGCGGGCTGCCGAGATGATCTCGCGAAGTGGTCGCGAGGGCCGCACACACCAGGCAACCAGCGCGGGCTCGATGAGCTCATCGATTCCAAACGGGCGCGGACCATCGGGCGCGGGCTGCGCCTCGTCGGGCCCGATCACCTCCAGGTAGGTCGCTCCACCCAGCGACAGCAACTCGTTGCGCGTCCCCTTGCCGACATGGCTGCCGCCGGGTGTCGGAGTGACCCCAAGGAGTTCGGCAACCAGCGCTGTCGCGTTCGGCAAGTCGACAGAAGCGAAGACCAGATGGTCGATCATCGACACATCATTGCCGCCGATGCTCGCCTCAAACCGCACAGACTGAGGGGTGAACGCTCGTGATCTCGTGACCGGCAAGACTGGACCGATGAGTTCTGTCGCTTTCATCGGGCTCGGCGTGATGGGGGCGCCGATGGCCCGTCACCTCGCCGCTGCCGGCCACCAGGTCACCGTCTACAACCGCACACCGGAAAAATCGCTGGCATGGGTCGCGTTGTATGGCAATCGTGCCGCGCCGACACCGCACGAGGCTGCAGAGGGCGCCGAGTTCGTGATGATGTGCGTCGGCAACGACAACGACGTGCGCGAGGTTGTCTACGGTCCGGACGGCGTGCTGGCGGGTGCCGAGGCGGGTGCGGTCCTCGTCGATCACACCACCGCGTCAGCTGAGGTTGCCAAGGAGTTGGCGGAGGCGGCCGCCGAGTTCGGTGTCGGGTTCGTCGACGCACCGGTCTCCGGTGGGCAGGCCGGCGCCGAGAACGGGCAACTGACGATCATGTGCGGCAGCGACGACGAGGCGTTTTACGAGTTGGCCAAGCCGGTCATGGCGGCCTATGCCAAGGCGTGCTCGTTGATGGGCCCGGCCGGAGCCGGGCAGCTGACGAAGATGGTCAACCAGATCTGCATCGCCGGGGTCGTGCAAGGCCTTGCCGAGGGAATCAACTTCGCGCAGAAGGCCGGTCTCGATCCCGATCAAGTGATCGACGTCATCAAGTACGGCGCGGCTCAGAGCTGGCAGATGGAGAACCGCGGCCGCACGATGGCCCGCGGCGAGTTCGAGTTCGGGTTCGCCGTCGAGTGGATGCGCAAGGACCTGGCGATCGTGCTGGGCGAGGCAAACCGCAACGGCGCCCGCCTGCCTGTGACTGCGCTGATCGACCAGTTCTACGCCCATGTGATCGCCCGTGGCGGGAAGCGCTGGGACACGTCGAGCCTGATTCACCTCCTTGCAAATGACTGAGTGCCCCTCGGTAGTGCACAGATAACCTGCCTCGGGGATCGCACATTGAGAGGAAGCCGTCATGGCCGAGGTCAACGATTGGAACAAGCAGATCATCGAAGAGTTCCGCGCCAACGGCGGAAAGGTCGGCGGCCAGTTCGAAGGTGCGCCGTTGCTGCTGCTGCACACGACCGGCGCGAAGACCGGTCAGGCTCGCGTCAATCCGGTGATGTACCAAGCCGATGGCGACAACCACGTCGTGTTCGCCTCGAAGGCCGGCGCACCGACGAATCCCGACTGGTACCACAACCTGGTTGCCAACCCGCGGGCGTCGATCGAAGTAGGCGAGAAGACGGTCAACGTGGTTGCTCACGTCGCCGACGACGAAGCCCGCGAGCGCTTGTGGTCGACGCAGAAGGAACGGTATCCAGGATTTGCCGACTACGAGTCCAAGACCGACCGGCAGATCCCTGTCGTGGTGCTGGCACCCGAGGCCTGACCGCCCACCCTCATGGGCAATCGAGGAGACGATCGTCAGTGATAACAACCCCTGTCGAGGCGCCGACGATCGATGCCATCCGTGCCAACCGGGCGCGGCTCGGCGATCTCATCGTCACGACACCAATCCGCCTGCTCGTCGACGATGCTCTCGCCGCGGCGGTGGGTGAGACGACACACGTCTGGCTGAAAGAAGAGCTGTTCCAGCGCACCGGCAGCTTCAAGCCGCGTGGCGCACTGTCGGTGATGCTCGACCTCGACGCCGACGAGCTGTCGCGTGGCGTTACCGGTGTCTCGGCCGGCAACCATGCGGTCTCGTTGGGCTATTGCGCCCGTGCACTTGGGACGACGGCAACAGTCGTGATGCCCAAGACGGCGAATCCGTTCAGGGTGCAGTTGTGCCGCGAGCTCGGTGCAACGGTCGTACTCGTCGACAACGTGCACGAGGCATTCGACAGAGTTAAACAAATCGAGGCGGACGAGGGTCGCACCTTTGTGCATCCCTACGAGGGACCGAAGACCGCGCTGGGCACTGCATCGATCGGCATGGAGTTCATCGATCAGACCGCCGCTGTAGGAGTCGCGCTCGACGCGGTGATTGTTGCTGCCGGTGGAGGTGGGCTGACCGGTGGTGTCGCCTGCGCGGTGAAGCAGATGAGTCCGTCGACTGCCGTGTATGTGGTCGAGCCTGAGGGCGCTGACAGCGTGAACCGCAGTTTCAAGGCCGGCTCACCGCGGGCGATCGAATCCGTTCGCACCATCGCCGACTCGTTGGGCGCGCCGCGATGCGAGCCGTATTCGTTTTCGCTGAATCAACAGTTCGTCGACGACGTGGTGCTGGTCGACGACGAGCAGATCCGCGAGGCGATGCGATTGACATTCCGCGCCGCCAAGCTCGCGGTCGAGCCTGCGGGTGCCGCAGCTCTCGCGGCGCTGATGTATCCGTTGCGCGCCCCTCTAGACGGTCAGACCGTCGGACTGGTGGTCTGTGGGGCGAACATCGACTCCGAGACGTTCACCCGCCAAATCGGTACCGGCCCACTCGGCTAGTTACCGGGCGACCAGTTCGGCACGCGCCCGGTCGGTCACGGTCTCGAGGACTCGTCGGGCGGTGACGAGGTCGTCGTGGGGGAGGTCGTGATAGAGGCGTCCGGCTAGCGCGGCGATGCCGGCGCTGATGCGGGCGTACCTTGCCTCGCCCTCGGTGGTCAGTCGAACCAGATCGCTGGTCGTCATCAGTGCTTCGCCGTCGAGGTCGTGGATGGCTGCCCGCGCCTCGGCTTCGTCGATTCGAAGACCGGTGACCATCTGCTCGAGCAGGGATTCGGTCGTCATCTCGCCCTGTGTGGCGACGAGGTTGAGCGACACCCAGTTGACGAATGGTGTGGTCTCTGCGGCAAGAAGCAGGTCGAGCAAGGCGCGAGTCGCTCGCTCGGCTTGCCCGATGACTTGGCCGTTGAGTGGTGGTGCTTGTGTCATGGACGGTTTCCTTTCGGTTCGGGATTGTGTACAGCGAGTAGTCGCTGCATGGTGTCGATGAACTGTTTCGTGTCCTTGCTGTGCCGTCCACCGAGCGGTTCGGTCAATTGGTCCTGCAGATCGAGAACCGCGACCACGGCCTGATCGATGATCTCGGTGCCGGCGTCGGTCAGACTCAGCTCCACCGCTCGGGCGTCAGTGGGGTGCTGGGCCCGCTCGACCAGGCCGTTGCGCTCCAGCGTGTTGATGAGCTTCGAGACAAAGATCGCATCGAGACCGGTGTGATCGGCCAGTTCACGCTGGCTGGGCCGGTTACCCGCGTAGGTCATGCCCCGCAGTGACGCGAGCAACGAGTACTGGGCGTGGGTGAGACCAAACGAACTGACGGCTCGATCGACAGCGGCTTGCCACTTCATCGTCAGGCGCCACATCAAGAAGCCGGGCGTTGGGTCATGCATCGCTGCCATGGCGAAAGTCTACGCGGCAATAGTAGCCATGGCAACTATTATTTGACCGATACATTCACCACCCGATGGCTCGACGCAGACACCTTCCCGACGGATGGGAGCAGATGGTTCAACGCGTTGCCTACTGGCATGTCCTCGACGGGCCCGAGCAGCAACGCCTCGCAGAGTTGGCCGGGTATCTCGTCACCAACAAGCGCTGGGAAGCCGCAAAGGGCTTCGTCATGACAGACGACGTCATCGTCACCATCGCCTTTCAAGCCGCTGTGCTGATTCTCGGTCTCGACACGGATTACTTCGGCAAGGTCACCAACATCATCGTTCACCCGTCGACGTTCGCGATCCCAGGTATTCGCGCCACGGCCATCCACGGCATGGTCGATGCGGGGGAACGTCCACTGCTCGGTGAGGCACATCACGACCGTGGCCCGGTTCTTCTGGCTTGGGACCAAGTGCGGGCCGGGGCACGGCACCGCGGGCGCGGCCACAACGTCGTGTTCCACGAGTTCGCCCACAAGATGGACATGCTCGATGGAGTCGTCGACGGCACACCACTGCTGCCGAATCAGGTGGCGCTCGACCGATGGATCGCGGTGTGCGCCGCCGAGTTCGAGTTGATGCGCCGCGGCGAGGCCGGGCCACTGCTCGATGACTACGGCGCGACGGATCCCGGAGAATTCTTCGCCGTTGCCACCGAGGTTTTCTTCGATCGTCCGATCGACTGCCGCGAGATCAAGCCGGACCTGTACGAAGTGCTCGCCGCGTTCTACCGCCAGGACCCGGCGGCACGAGAGCAGTTGCGGATCGTCAGCTAGTCGGGTCGAGAACCAGACTTCTGCGATGATCTAGGTCCACCACCAATGAGGGGATCGGGGGGACATCAGTGGTCGAACGAAACTGGGCCGGCAACGTGGACTACGGCGCGGCCAACTTTCACAACCCGACGACCGTCGCCCAGGTGCAGTCGATCGTCGCCGCCAGCACGAAGGCACGGGGGCTCGGCAGCCGGCACTCGTTCAACACCATCGCCGACACGACCGGCGACTTGATCTCACTGTCGTCGCTCGAGCGATCCGCCGAGCTCGATACGCAAGCGCGCACGATCACCGTCGACGGCGGGATCAAGTACGGCGAGTTGGCGACACTGCTCGACGAACAGGGCTGGGCACTTGCCAACCTCGCCTCGCTCCCGCACATCTCGGTGGCCGGTGCCTGCGCAACTGGCACGCATGGGTCGGGCGTCGGCAATGGCGGTCTTGCCACCGCCGTGCAGGCGATGGACTTGGTGACAGCCTCCGGTGATCTCGTCGACATCTCCCGCGACGACGACCCCGAGCTGATGGATGCGTTGACGGTCGGTCTCGGTGCGTTCGGAATCGTCACCCGACTGACGTTGTCGATCGAACCGACGTTCCAAGTGCGGCAACGGGTGTACGAACAGCTGCCGATGGCGACTGCCATCTCGCGGCTTGGCGAGATCATGGACGATGGATACAGCGTCAGCCTGTTCACCTCCTGGCGCAACGATTACGTCGAGCAGCTGTGGCGCAAGGAACGCATAGCTGCCGATGACGAAGAGGAGGACGACGGCTTGAGCAGCCCACGGTTCGGCGCGATGCCGGCTACGCGCAACGTGCATCCGATCGTCGAGCTCTCCGCCGAGCCCTGCACCGAACAGATGGGCGTTGCCGGGCCATGGCACGAACGGCTGCCGCACTTCCGCATGGGCTTCACACCGAGCAGCGGCGAGGAACTGCAGTCGGAGCTGTTCGTTGCCAGCACCGACGCACCAGCGGCGATACAGACGCTGATCGAGCTCCACGATGTCTTAGCGCCGGTGCTGATGATCTCCGAGGTGCGCGCCATCGCTGCCGACACCTTGTGGCTCAGCCCGTGCTATCGACGCGATTGCATCGCCTTCCACTTCACGTGGATCCAGTCGTGGTCCGAGGTTCAGCCGGTGCTGGCGACTGTGGAATCTGCACTGCAGCCGTTTGCCCCGCGTCCGCATTGGGGGAAGCTGTCGACACTCAGCGGCGAGGTCATCCGCTCGCGGGTCGAGCGAATGGGTGACTTCGAGCGGCTCCTCGCCGAGTGGGACCCGGGTCGCAAATTCCGCAACGACTACCTCGAGGAGATTCTCAGCTGATCGCGAGCGCTGCTCAGCAACGCTGGATGAGTCTCATTGATCGTGCGGATCGATCCCGATTGCCTATGTGAGACTCGGCGCATGTCGGAAACCCCGGGTGCGACTGAGTGGACCGACTCAACCCCGTCCGATCCCGGCATCACGACCCTTCAACTATTCGCGTATCTCGTCGAGGCGTTGCTCGGATTGTCACTTGTCGCCGCGTTGTGGCGATGCGCCAAGCGAGCGCGTGCCACGGTACGACGCGCTTCGCCTTCCGAGACGTAGCCGAGCTCGAGTACACCCCCTGCGTTACTAGGTAAATCGATCAGCGCGAGCGAACAGAAGCGCGGACGTTCTATGCGCGCACACAGACATTTCCGGACGGATATCGACCGCCCGAATCCCGCCCCGGCGCCCGAACTTGGCTGACTGTGACTTGCCTAGGAAGCGGCTGCGGTGTCGGCGCGGGCCAGGGCGGCGAAGGCGCGAACCGCGGCACCTTGAGCCCATGGCGACGGCTCCGTTGGACAGTTCTCGTAGGTGGTGATGTCCCAACTGGGGAGCACATCGGTCGTGACACCGGTGTACGTCCCGTCGTCGGCAAGCGCTTGTTGACACGCTGCGGTGGCACGCTCGAGCACATCCGGCGGAAGTGTGACGAGCCGCGGTGTTGCCGGATGCAACGCCGCGGCGACGTAGAACGATGCTGTCGAGGTCTCGATGCCAGACGGCGCGTGGTCGAGAACTTCCGCCCAATTCCCGTCCGGGGTTTGAGTCGCGGCCAACAGTTCCAGCACTTCGCCGGCCAGATCGCCTGCCTCCGCTGCACTTTCGTCGTCCACGAGATGCACGAGGTCCAACAGGCCCAGCACAGCCCATCCCAAACCGCGGGTCCAGGCGACACCGTTGTTCTTCTTTCTTGTCGGATCGAACCACTGCGCCCATCCCGATGCACAACGCAGCACCTTCATGCTGTCGACAGCGATGCTCACGGCCCTGCGCGTCAGATCGGTGTCTCCACGCCACCGAGCGGCAAGCGCATACGTCGCAGGCAGGTGATATACGGCGTCGATGCAGACGCCATAACGAAACGCCGGGCGATGTGGTTCGAGCGCCGGCACATCGCCGTAGACCATCGGCAAGCCGTCGAGTTGTGCGAGCAGGCGGTCAGCAGCCGCGGCCGGCAGGTCACCATCCATCACGAGTTGGATAATTGCCGCGCCGGGTGCCAGCACATCGTCGAAGTTGGGAAGGCAGTGGCTGTGCCATCGCTGCAACGTCTCGATCACCGTCTCGCGGTATTGACCGGTACCGAGCGCATCGGCTTCGAGCAGTCCATCGATCGCGATTGCGTCGCCCCAGTACCAACAATGGAATCGCCAGTCCGTCATCCGATCGGCGACGCGCGTCACTGTGGCGAGTGGGTCGGTCGCCGGCATGGGACAGTGTCAGCCGGGCGAATCAGCGCGATACGAGGCGATGGTCGTAGCGGGCGTCGGATTCGGGGTCGTGCTGACCCGCGATGCGCTGTCGCGACCGAACTCCTTGAACGCCGACAGCTCGGGCAGGGGATTCGATCCGTCGGGAGTGTCGTGGGTGGACACGTGCACGAAGGTCTCGCCGTCGTTCAACCGCAGCACCTGATATCCGACAACTCCGGCGGGATGCTCGCGATGCAGCTGCTCGAAGACGCCTTGGATCAGGCGAACGTGTTCGTCGATCGCCTCCGGCTTGACCGTGTATCGAACAACGATGCTGTGCTCCATGTGATCCTCCAATCGAATAGCGATCAGCCGGTGATTCCGGCGCTGAGATCGCGCTTGCCGGCGGCGCGATCGTCGGCCCACTGTTGCAACGTTGCTTCCAACTCGGGCGAGCCGGTTGCCTTGGCCCATTGCACAGGCAGGGCAGGAAACGAGTAGTCGCCGACGTCGGCCGGCTGGTAGTCCTCGGCCCGGCGTTTCATCGCCGCCTCGATCGCGGGAGCCAATCGCTGCTGCTTGGCCTCGACCTGTGCTTCGTCGCGGTCGATGAACTCGGGCAGGACCTCGCGTCCGAAGATCTCGATCGACTCCATGATGTGCTCGTGCGAGTTGCGGCCAGCCTGCATCACGAAGATGACCTGGTCGACACCGGCCTCTTCGAACCGGCGAAGATAT
>JAENVT010000196.1 GCA_016650435.1 Ilumatobacteraceae bacterium | reverse complement strand
GAGCGATCGTCGAGACCACGCAGTGGGGGCAGCGGCTCGATGCAGTCGTCAACGCTGCGGGGGTGTGGACCGAAGGGCCGAGCGAAGACACCACTGAACAGGAATGGGATGGCGTGATCGACCTCAATCTCAAGGGTCTCTACTTCGTTTGCGCTGCCGCAATTCCGCATCTGGAAGCAACTGGTGGCTGCATCGTCAACATGTCGTCCGACGCCGGCGTGCAGGGCAACGCCGGAGCCGCGGTCTACTGCGCATCGAAGGGCGGCGTTACCAACCTGACGCGAGCACTCGCCCTCGAGCTGGCGCCACGCGGGATTCGTGTCAACGCCGTGTGTCCCGGCGACGTCAACTCGCCGATGCTGCGGGGGCAGGCCGCGGCCAGCGCTGATCCGACGGCGTATCTCGACAAGTTGTTGCGCGGCTATCCCCAAGCGGCGTCGGCGCGTTTCATCGAACCGCCGGAGATCGCCGAGCTGATCTGGTTCTTGGCCCAGCCGACAAGCGCGGCGATCACCGGTGCCAACATCTCCATCGACTTCGGTCTGTCAGCCGGCATCACGTGAGATCATGACCGCAGCACTCGACGAGACCGATCGGCAACTGATCGAGGCCTTGCAGCGCGATGGGCGGGCCAGCTACGCGGACCTCGCTGATCTGGTCAACCTCTCCCCCGCCGCAACGCGCCTACGCGTGCAGCGACTGCTCGACGCCGGCGTCGTGAAAGTCGTCGGTGTCACCGATCCGCTGGCACTCGGCTATCCGGTGATGGCCGCGCTCGGAGTACGAGTCGAACGGAACGTGCGCGATGTTGCCGACCGCATCGCTGATATCTCCGGAGTGATCTACGTCGTGTTCACCTCCGGCTCGTTCGATCTGTTGGTCGAGGTCCTGTGCGAGGACTCGGCGCGCTTGCTGACCGTGATCGACGACGAGATCAGGGCGATCGACGGAGTTCGCAGTGTCGAGAGCTTCACGTATTTCGGCATCCATACCCACCGCTTTGTGTGGGGCGCACGCTGATCGTCCTGGGTCATTGCGTTCTTGAGCACTGAAACCCAGCGTCGCTACAGTGCCGAGATGAAACGGGGCGCTCATCTGCTTGCCGCCGCGGCACTGACCGTTGTCGCCGCGTGTGGATCTACAACGCCCGCTGCCGAGCCTCCGGCTGTGTCGGCGGTTACTGGGGTCCCGGCTGTGGCAACGACGGTAGCGGCGTCGCCGAAACCGCGTGTGCCACGAGTGCTGCTGATCGGAGACTCGACGTTGCTTTCGGTCGATCGCTACAACGGGTACAGGGCGCTGCTCGGATTCAAATACGTGTTCGATGCGAAGTCGTGCCGCACGCTCGGCATCCCATCGTGCGGCCAACGCCCTCTGCCATCCAACGCTGTCGAAGCAATCGGCAAAGCAGATGGCGATTTCGACGACGTTGTGATCATGGCTGGATACGACGAATGGTGGACCTCGTTCCCCAACAGCTTCGACGAGGTCGTGGCCGCAGCACGAGCGAAGGGTGCCCGCCACATCATCTGGCTCACATATCGCCAGGACGTGCAGTACAAACTGCTGACAGGCGAGCGCGCCGACGAGGCGTTCGTCAAGAACAATCAGACGTTGCGCGACAAGGTCGCCTCTGGCGCCTTTCCAGACGTCTTGTTGGCGCAGTGGTATCCGCACGCGCCGGCTGATAGCGGCTGGTTCTCACGCGACGGCATCCACCTGACGCTCGACGGAGCGCTCGGTGTGGCCGACTACATCGCCCGGTGGGTTGCCCACACCGAGGGTCTGCCGTGCGCAAAGCCGACGGTTCCCGGAGGTGCGGTCGAGGCTGTCTGCTCGAATCCGGACACACAACCACCGATAGCCGACGTGACTGCGTTGTACAAGAAATAGCGCGTCGAAGCCAGCGCCCTCAGTCTGGCGACTTCAACTTCAGATAGATCGTCAGCAAGCCGAGCAGCGCCACGATGATCAGCACAGTGCGGACCAACCAGAAGATGGTGCCGATGATGAAGTTGAACAGCACCACGACGACCACGGCGACCAGCACATATCCAACGATCGTCGCCAACACCGAGCGGGTCGCGCTTGGTTCCGTCGGCATACCCGGAGTATGCCAGCTGCTCGGTCACATAGCGACGCGACGGCTATGACCGGGCAAGCACTCGGCGCAGAGCCGTCGATAGGCGATCGGAGGCGTCCGCGGTGTACGTCGCAGCTCGCCAGGCGACGTATCCGTCGGGCCGCACCAACGTCGCCCCGGACCGCGTGATCCCATACGCGGTGGGGAACGATGGCGCCGATTCGTCGGCCTGGGCGATGACGACGTTGCCAACTCGGCCACCGACTGTGTGCGAGACCACATTCACGCCGAGGTCGGCACTGACTGCCTTCGCCGCGTCGGCCCACGCCGCGCCATCGGGGCCGGCGATCAGAACGAAATCGCCGACGTACAGGTCAAGGGTCGACAACGGCTTGCCCTCCCCAACCAGTTCCACGTGCGGTGCCCGCGTGCCTGGCAGTCCGAAGGATTGTCGTGGGTCGATGTCGGCCACGCCGTCGTCGACGTACCCGGGGTCCGGGAGAACGGCGGTCGATCGGTAGCGATTGAACTCGACGTGCATATCGGGAATTGCCTCATGCATCCCCTCGGTGCCGAGGTCGGGATCCGAACGCAGCACGTAACGGTTGTAGGCCTGCTCGATTGCCTGCGCACCGGCCGGCTGGCGCTCCTGGTCGTAGGTGTCGACCAATGCAGGTCCAGCCTTTCCTTCGAGCACCAATGCCAACTTCCACGCGATGTTGTGGGCATCCTGGATACCGGTGTTGCCACCGAAGCCGCCGGTCGGTGGCATTGTGTGGGCAGCATCGCCCGCCAAGAAGATGCGCCCGCGTTGGAACGTCGCCGCGGCCTCGGCAACGGCGCGCCACTTGTCGACGTCGAGCACATTGACCTCGAGATCGGGATCGCCGACCGCATCGCGCACAAGCTGGGCTGCCATCTCGTCGGTGATGGTGTCGGCCACGTAGCGAGCCCCAGGCTGATTGATGTCACCAACGGTGAACACCACGAGGAAGCCGCCGAGACCAGTCTTTTCCAACCGAAAGAATCCACGCACATTCGGGTTGTTCACGTAGATCACACCAAGGTTGCGGCCGCGCAACGCCACCGAGCAGTCGGCGCGGAAATAGATGGTGACGCTGCGAGACATCAACCCGTGACCGATCATCTTGATCCCGAGGCTTTCGCGGATCGGGCTGCGATTACCATCACAGGCGACCATGTATCGCGCTCGAATCAACTGTTCGCTGCCGTCGTCGACGTTGCGCACGGTCGCCGTAACGCCATCGTCATCCTGAACGTAACCGGCGAACTCCGTCGCGTATTGGAAGCGGGCGCCGAACTCGCGGGCCCGTTCCAAGAGCAGCGGCTCGAGCACCTGTTGAGGCATGAACAGGCGACGCGCCGGGCTGACATCGGCCACACCACCGTTGATGTTGGGGATGTAGTTGGCAATTTCTCGCCCGGTGAGTGTCTCGACGGCATTCAGCCCGCCGTCCGGCTCGTAGAGCTCCAGCGCGGCGGCGCGAACCCGATCCTCGATCCCTGCCACCCGCATCAATTCGATGGTGCGCAATTGGAAGTATCCGGCGCGAGGGTGGATCGCTGTGCCGTAGTGCTTCTCCACCGAGAGCACCTCGACATCATGCTGGGCGAGGAACATCGATGTCGCCAAGCCGACGAGGCTCCCGCCGATGACGAGCACCGGCACGTCTATGTCGGGCGTGGAATCAGGTAGCGACATGGTTTCGGCCCCCTGTGGCGAAAAATGTGGATTACCTTTGGTGATTGTGACGAACGACTCCGGGCGTGTCTTTCAAGAAACGGACGTCGTTGATCACATTCGACCATCCTCGTCGCCGGTGACGTACGCCGAGTTTCCGATGGACGAGACGCACGGCATCGCGCTGTGGCCGAAACATCGACTCCTCGCCGATTCCCGTGGTCTCGGTTGGCATGACGCATACACATCGCTGGCCACCGAGGCTCCGTGGCGACGCACGCTGCATGCCGTTCCCCACTACTGCATCGCCTATTGCAGCAACCGCGCTGCAGCCGTCACTCGTGTTATCGACCAAGAGGGGCGCACCGATTCGGTCGAGCTTCGTCCGCGGCATTTTGGCGTGGTCCCGGCGAACCGGTCGTCGTCGTGGCAGTTGACTGGCTCGCCCGACATCCAACTGATCTACCTGCGCCGCGGCATGGTCGACCGGGTCGCCGAGGAACAGTTCGGCCTCGAACCGTCACGCGTCGAGCTGCTCCCAAAGCTCGGTTTCAGCGACGGTTTGCTCGAACAGCTGGCTCTCGCTCTGCTCAACACAGCCCGCAACGACGCGACCAGTCCGTCCGACGGCATCTATGCCGATCACCTCGTGCGGCTCATCACCATGCATCTCCTGCGTTGTCACTCGACGGGCACCACGTCGACCACCACCTTTGGCATCCCGTGCGACACGGTCGGCGACGCAGCGCACGCCCGAATGAGCCACGTGCGCGATCTCATCGAGTCGGCACTCGGTGAGGATCTGGCGCTCGAGCGACTCGCTACCGAAGCGGGCATCGCTCCGCATACCTTTGCCGCCGCGTTCACCAAGGTTGTTGGCATGCCGCCGTATCGCTACGTGATCCTGCGTCGCGTCGAGCGGACCAAGAAGCTGCTGCGCCACACCGATCTGCCGATCTCGCGCATTGCCTACGAGACGGGGTTTGCCAGTCAAAGCCATTTGGCAACGACGTTCAAGCGCATCGTGGGTCAGACACCTGGCGCCTATCGCCGATCAGTCGCCTCCAGGACTGTCTAGAAACCCGTGACTAACCCAGATCGAGCCATGATCGGCGATCGAACGCCAGACTCGCGCTGCGGCTAGTTCCTTCTGCTTCGACAGGCTCGACGAACTCGGTACACGCGGTCGTCAACTCATCGGCACTACCAGCGGCCGGCACCCTCATCGACTGATCGTCCATCGCAGTGACTCCCTATGGTGTCGGATCCGCTCGTCAGCGCGGAGTCGGCAAATACCCATACAACACGCGGATCAAACATCCACACGGATCAAACCGGTTTTGATTCGTTCAGCGGATCCGGCCGGCGAATCCATGCGTCGGGATCGTCGAGCAGTGCGGACACGGCCGGCGGCAGGACGCCGGCCGCCAGGTCGGCGATGGTCACCTGTTCCATCACCGATCGCAGTGCGGCGCGCACAGCAATCCACAACTCCTTCGTCGGTGCGGCAACCCCCGGCGGCCCGAAGAGCTCTGGCGACACGCCGTGCACGTCGGCCAACGGACCATCGATCACGCGGGCAATGTCGGCGACTGTGATCGACTCGGGTGGGACCGCGAGCCAGTAGCCGCCGGCGTAGCCCCTGCCGCTGTTCACCAGCTTGGCTCGGCGAAGTTCGGCCAGAAGCTGCGACAGAAATCGTGACGGAATTGCCTGCCGAGCAGCAATCTCGTCAGCCTTCGCGGGGTGCCCCGGTGAGCTGGCCGCGGCAAGCTCGACCATCGCCCGCAGGGCGTAATCGAGGCTGGCGCTGACTCTCACGGCTTCATTGTGACGGATGTCGTGACGGATGTTCTTGACGATGCTTCGCTTTTCCCACCATACTGCTGGGAAATATACCCGACTAAGTCGATCAACATTATAGAGTTGGCTCCGACCGACTCTCCCCCTGTCTCCGGAGGACCCCCCAAAATGCTCCTGTCCCGAACCCCCCTTGTGCGCCTGCGCGGTGTTGCCTTGGTCGCCGTCGTCGGAATCACCGCCTGCGGCAGCGACAGCACACCCTCTGCTGCCAGCACCGCGGGCTCGGCCGGGACCACAGCCACTCCCGGGACCACAGCCGCTGCGGGAAGCACAGCGGCTAGCGGAACCACGGCCTCCGCCGGCACCACGGCCACGAGCAGCGCGGCCACCGAGTTGCCTCCAGCCGAACTGTCGTTGGTTGCCTACTCGACGCCGCAAGCCGCGTACGAGGAGATCATCACGGCCTTCAACGCCACGACACAGGGCAAGAACATCACCTTCACCCAGTCGTACGGAGCGTCAGGCGACCAGAGCCGAGCGGTTGTTGCCGGCCTCGCCGCCGACTACGTCGCTTTCTCACTGTCACCCGACGTCACCCGCCTGGTCAAGGAGGGCATCGTTGCCGACGACTGGGACAAGGATGCATTTGCGGGCAACGTCACCAAGTCCGTAGTCGTGTTGGTCGTACGCAAGGGCAACCCCAAGAACATCTCGGGTTGGGCCGACCTCGCCAAACCCGGCATCGAGGTGATCACGCCCAACCCGTTCACCTCCGGTGGCGCCCGTTGGAACGTGATGGCGGCGTACGGTCAGGTGATCAAGGGCGGTGGCACCGAGGCCGACGGCGTT
>JAENVT010000195.1 GCA_016650435.1 Ilumatobacteraceae bacterium | reverse complement strand
TAGACCTGCGACCTCGCACCGCTGCTGGCTAGTCGGCAAGAAGGGTTCGTCCAGAATCTTTCTTGCCGAATGTCACCGATAGCATTGACACAGGTGTAACTACAGTGCTGTAATCTTACAACCGCTTGTGGTGGGTGCAGGTCTGGGGCGGCCTTCACCACCACATCTTGTGGTCGTCCATCGTGTTGGTCGTCAACAAAATCGATACCGTCTCTTCGACTCCCAAAGGAGCTCTATATGTCACTGGCGCCGGAACGTCTGGCCATCGGGATCACCCGACACTTCACCTCGCCGGGTACCAACCCATACCAGCAGGTCCAGTGGGAGCGCCGCGATGCGCGGATCAGCAACTGGAAAGACGGCACTGTCGCGTTCGAGCAACTCGGCGTCGAGTTTCCCGTCAGTTGGTCGCTCAACGCCACCAACATCGTCGCCCAGAAGTACTTCCGCGGCACGCTCGGCACACGAGAGCGCGAGTCGTCGCTACGCGAGGTCATCGACCGCGTGGCCGACACGGTCAGTCGCTGGGGCGTCGACGGCGGCTACTTCGTCAACCCGCACGAGGTCGAGGCGTTCAACGATGAGTTGAAGTACATCCTCGTGACGCAGCGGGCCGCGTTCAACAGCCCAGTGTGGTTCAACATCGGTGTCAAGGGCGTGCCGCAGCAAGCCAGCGCATGTTTCATCCTCGCCGTCGAAGACACGATGGACGGCATCCTCAACTGGTATCGAGAAGAGGGTGTGATCTTCAAAGGTGGCTCCGGTTCGGGCATCAACCTGTCGAACATCCGCTCCAGCTACGAGCTGCTCAACGGCGGCGGGACCGCTAGCGGTCCGGTCAGTTTCATGCGCGGTGCCGACGCATCGGCCGGCACGATCAAGAGCGGTGGCAAGACGCGTCGCGCCGCCAAGATGGTCATCCTCAACGTCGATCATCCCGACATCGAGGAATTCGTGTGGTGCAAGGCCAAAGAAGAGCGCAAGGCCCGCGTTCTGCGCGACGCAGGGTTCGATATGGACCTCGATGGTTCCGACAGCTTCAGCATCCAGTACCAGAACGCCAACAACTCGGTGCGTGTCAGCGACGAGTTCATGCACGCCGTCCTCAACGACACCGAGTGGAACCTGTACGCGGTGAAGGACGGCTCGGTTGTTCGCACCGTCCGTGCCCGCGACCTGTGGCGTGAAATGGCGACAGCATCGTGGGAATGCGCCGACCCGGGTCTGCAGTTCGACACCACCATCAACAAGTGGCACACCGCCCACGCGACCGGTCGCATCAATGGTTCGAATCCGTGCAGCGAGTACATGCACCTCGACAACTCGGCATGCAACCTGGCCTCGATCAACTTGTTGCAATATCTCGACGAGGAAGGCAACTTCGACGTCGATTCATACATGCACACGATCGAAGTCATCTTCACGGCGCAAGAGATCCTCGTCGGGCGAGCCGATTACCCGACAGAAAAGATCGCCGAGACCAGTCGCCAGTTCCGCCAGTTGGGCATCGGTTATGCCAACCTCGGTGCGCTGTTGATGGCGCTCGGTCTGCCATACGACTCGGTCGAAGGTCGTGCATGGGCAGGAGCGCTTACGTCTCTCATGACCGGTCACGCCTACGCGACCAGCGCGAGGACTGCCAGTCGCATGGGTGCGTTCGCCGGCTTCGCCGAGAACGAGCGCTACATGCTCAACGTGTTGCGCATGCACCGCGACGCCAGCTACCAGATCGAGGGCGGCGATCAAGTGCCGGCCGAGGTCATGGCTGCCAGTCAGCATGCGTGGGACGTCGCCGTGCGCGACGGCGAAGAGTACGGCGTGCGCAACAGCCAGGCGTCGGTGTTGGCACCGACCGGCACCATCGGGTTGATGATGGATTGCGACACCACGGGCATCGAGCCCGACCTCGGCCTGGTGAAGTTCAAGAAGTTGGTCGGTGGCGGCAACATGCAGATCGTCAACCAGACCGTGCCGCGTGCACTTCGCAAGCTCGGCTATTCGACCGAGCAGATCGAGGACATCGTTGCCTACGTTGATCGCGAAAAGACAATTCTCGGTGCACCGCATCTGGTGGCCGCCCACGTGCCGGTGTTCGCCTGCTCGATGGGCGACAACACGATCCATTACGAGGGTCATGTGCGGATGATGGGTGCAACGCAGCCGTTCTTGTCGGGTGCGATCTCCAAGACTGTCAACATGCCGGAGGAAGCGTCCATCGAAGACATCGAAGCCCTGCATCAACTGTCATGGGAGCTCGGATTGAAGGCAGTTGCGGTGTACCGCGACAACTGCAAGGTTGGTCAGCCTCTGTCGACCGGCAAGAAAGATGGCGAGGGTGTCGACACGCCGACATCGATGGCGTCACAAACGGTCGAGCGAATCATCGAGCGTGTCGTTCATCAGCCGATCCGCCAGAAGCTGCCACGCACCCGCAGTGCACGCACCTTCGAGTTCAGGGTCGCCGATTGCAAGGGCTTCGCCAACATCGGCGAGTACGCCGACGGTCGGCCCGGTGAGATCTTCCTGACCGTGTCGAAGCAGGGCTCCACATTGAGCGGCATCATGGATGCGTTCGCCAAGAGCATCAGCTACGGATTGCAGTACGGCGTGCCGATGCGGGCATTTGTCGAGGCGTTCACCAACATGCGCTTCGAGCCAGCTGGTATGACCGACGATCCCGACATCCGCTTCGCCTCGTCGATCATGGACTACCTGTTCCGTCGCTTGGCGCTCGAGTACTTGACCTACGACGAGCGTGCCGAACTCGGCATCTTCTCCATCGACGAGCGCCTGCAGCCCACGCTGCCGGGTGTCGAGGAGAGCGTCATCGAGACGCGTACCGGCAGCGAGATCGTGTCGGATCCGAAGAGTGTTCCGTCCGCGGATGAGCTGATGACCCAGCTCGATCTCGGCATCGCCTCGAAAGCTCCGAACAACGACATCACCAATCCCGGTGGCATCGTTCGGCCCGCTGCTGCCACGCCAAACGTGCGCCAGAGCGATGCACCGATGTGCATGCAGTGTGGTGTGCAGATGATCCGTGCCGGTTCATGCCACGCCTGCCCGAGCTGCGGCTCTACCAGCGGCTGCAGCTGATGTTGGGCGATGCGAACGTGCTCGATCGGACAGGTAGGC
>JAENVT010000194.1 GCA_016650435.1 Ilumatobacteraceae bacterium | reverse complement strand
CTCGAGCTGTCCATCGCAAGCGATTGCGACTACTGGGTTGTCTACGACATGCCAGCTCATGCCACCTGTGTCGAACCCCAGAGCGCCACTCCCGACGCCTTCAACCTTGGTGGCGCAACGCGCCTCGAACCCGGTGACGAGTTGCGCCGCAGCGTGACCATCGCCTGGACACAACCCGGTACCCAGCCGGCGACGTGATCGGCGACGTGACCGGCGGCACGCAACGTTGCAACCCTGTGACGCTTACCAGTCGGTAACAACGCGCCGATAGTCTGGCGGTCCTATGTCTGCCGTCACGTCGGCCGGCGCTGCTGCACTGTCGCCAGACGCCCCGCTCTCGATCGCCTATCTCACCTACCGCGGCAAGCCACACGTCGGCGGGCAAGGCGTGTACACCCGACACCTCACCAAGGCGTTGGTCGACCTCGGCCACAACGTTGAAGTCTTCGCCGGTCAGCCGTACCCAATCCTCGATGAGCGCATCGAGCTGCACGAGCTACCCAGTCTCGATCTTTGGAACGATCACTTTCCCGGTCGGTTCCCCGGCTATTGGGAGTTGAAGACCAAGGCCGATTGGGCCGAGGCTTTCAGTCATCTCCGCGGCACCTTCGGTGAACCACTGGCATTCAGCATGCGCGCCCTCAAGGCGTTGAAGATGCGTCAGTGCGACTTCGATCTGGTGCACGACAACCAGTGCCTCGGCTACAGCATCTTGGGGATCGAGAAGCTGTTCCCCACCATCGTCACGTTGCACCATCCGATCACGCGCGATCGGGCACTCGAGATGGCTCACACCGAGACGTGGCGCAGGCGGTACTCGATCGGTCGCTGGTACAACTTTGTGAAGATGCAAGGCCGCGTTGCCAGCCGCATGCCACGCATCGTCGTGGTCAGTGAGAACTCGATCAAGGACATTCACACCGACATGGGCGTCAGCCTCGACCGCATGCGGCTGGTGCCTGTCGGAGTCGACCCCGACTTGTTCACTCCGCTGCCCCTTGTCGCCCGCAAGTCCGGTCGGCTCATCACTACCGCGTCGGCCGACGTCGCCTTGAAGGGTCTTTCCTACTTGCTCGAAGCGATGGCCAAGTTGCGAACGGAGCGCGATGTCACGCTGACAATCATCGGCAAACCGCGTGATGGCGCCAGCAACGATCTGATCGACCAACTCGGTTTGCGTCCGCACATCGAGTTCGTCAGCGGCGTACCCGACGAGCGAATCGTCGAGCTGTACGCCGAGGCGGAAATGGCAGTCGTGCCGAGCCTCTA
Source organism: Ilumatobacteraceae bacterium (assembly GCA_016650435.1). The sequence goes on along the minus strand of JAENVT010000194.1, from coordinate 2,997 downwards.
CGAAGGGTTCAGCCTGCCCGCCATAGAGGCCATGGCGACGGGCATCTGTCTGGTCGCCACCGACGGAGGCGCGCTACCCGAGGTCACCGGTCGCGACGGCGAGACGGTGCTGCAATGCAAGGCCGGCGATGTCGACGAGCTCGTTTCGGTGATTCGCCGCGGGCTCGATGACGCCGAGCTGCGCGCTCGAGTTGGCGAGGCGGGTCGCCGCCGGGTCGTCCAGCGGTGGAGCTGGACGCAATGCGCGCAGTTGACGGTCGATCAATATCGCGACGTGTTGGCAATGCCCCACAACGTCGCCAAGCTTCGTCAGAACGGTCGGTTGTAGTTGCTGACGATCCGCTTTGACCAACTCGGCGTTCGACCTGGCGACATGGTGCTCGACGCCGGCGCCGGCTTCGGTCGTCACGCCTTCGAACTCGCCCGTCAGGGCGCCAACGTCGTTGCCCTCGACTACGCGCCAGACGAGGTCTCCGGTACTCGGGCCACGTTCGCAGCGATGGCCGAGGCCGGTGAGATCGCCGAGGAACGTTTCGCTGGCGGATTGCAAGGCGACGCAACGCGGCTCCCGTTCGCCGACGACAGCTTCGACCGCGTGATCACCAGCGAGGTGCTCGAACACATCCAGGCCGACACAGCCGCGATCAAGGAATTCGTCCGGGTGCTGAAGCCCGGAGGCACGTTCGCGGCAACGGTGCCGACGTGGTTCCCGGAGAAGGTCAACTGGATGCTCAGCGACGAGTATCACGCCCCGAAGAGTGTTGGCGGGCATGTGCGCATCTACTCGGCAACCGAGTTGAAGGCCAAGCTGCGCAGCGCCGGCCTGGCAATCACCGGAAGCCACCACGCGCACGCGTTGCATTCGCCGTATTGGTGGTTGAAGTGCGCGGTCGGTGTGCGACGCGACGATCACCGCTTGGTGAAGGCCTACAAGCGCATGCTCGAGTGGGAGATCACCAAGCAGCCGCGCGGCATGAAGGTGGTCGAGCGCGCCGCGTCACCGGTGCTCGGCAAGAGCTACATCGTGTACGCCCGAAAGGCTCCGGGTCATGTCGCAGCTGCCTGATATCGAGGGCGTGTTGTCCGCAGAAGACGTAGTCGAGACCGCCGAGTGGATCGCCTCGTTGCAACTCGACACAGGAATGATCCCGTGGTTCCCCGGAGGGCATTGCGACCCGTGGAACCATGTCGAGACCACCATGGCACTCGACATCGCCGGCTTCCATGCTGCCGCCGAACGCGGCTACGAATGGCTCGTCGACATGCAGCGCGACGACGGCAGTTGGTGGAACTACTACCTGCCAGATGGAAGCGTCGAGGAAGCCAAGCTCGACACCAACGTGTGCGCGTACATCGCCACAGGCGTGTGGCATCACTGGCTGTGCACATGGGATCGGGCCTTCGTCGATCACCTGTGGCCCACCGTGCGGCGCGCCCTTGATTGGGTGCTGTCGATGCGCCGTGAGGACGGCACCGTTTTGTGGGCGTGCACGGCCGATGATCGTCCGTGGAACTACTCGCTGCTGACAGGGTCGTCGTCGATCGCCCACGCCCTGCGCTGCGGTGCCAGCCTTGCTTCGCTGATCAACGAGCCGCGACCCGACTGGCTCGTCGCCGCCAACCGCCTCTGCGTGCTCATCAACGAGCACCCACGCGTGTTCGAGCCGAAGGATCGTTGGGCGATGGATTGGTACTACCCGGTCCTCACGGGATGCCTGACCGGCGAGCGCGCCAAGGTGCGCCTCACCGATGGCTGGTCCGAGTTCGCGATGGAGAACAAGGGCATCCGCTGCGTCAGCGACGAGCCCTGGGTCACCGCATCAGAAACCGCCGAATGCGCAATTGCTCACGCGGCGATCGGCGATCTGACGACCGCAACCGACCTCGTTCGCTGGACCCGCAGGCACCGCCGTCGCGACGGCGCCTACTACACCGGCTTGGTCTACCCGGGAGCGGTCCGGTTCCCGTTCGAAGAGGTTTCCGCATACACGGGTGCCGCAGTGATCCTCGCCGCCGACGCGATCGACTGTGCCTCGCCGGCCAGTGGTGTCTTCGTGCCGCGCTGCTACCTCTAGACAATCTCGCTACTTGGGTTCGCCAACGATCCAGCCGCGGCGCCGAAGTTCGTCGGCCAACACATCGGCCTTGAACCCTCGGATCAACAGGGCTTGCGCGGAGTCCAGCGTGTCGGGCTCCTCGACGGCCGAGACCGTCGGGTTGTCGTCGTCGGCGGATGTCAATCGATCGATCATCGCCGACGCTTCCGACTTGGTGAACTTGCCGCGCGCCTGGCGCGGGGTGAGCCGATACTCGGTGCGTGCCGAACGAAAGTCGTCGTATCCGGCCTTGGCCATGAGCGCCTGGATATAGGCGATCTGCTTGGCCGAAGCCGGTGGACCCTGTTGCGCAAAACTCACATCGCCACCGTATCGACTGACTCGGTGTCGCAATGGCTTTGGTGCGTGGCAGCATGGTTGACGTGACTCTTCCGACCCAGACCTCCCTCACCGATCTCGCCGATGCTGCATTGCGCGCCTGCGGAGCACCCGGCTTGTCGTCCACCGGCGAGCACTCGGCACGCAGCCCAATCACGGGAACGAGCCTCGGCGGTGTCGAGTCGACGACCTCGGTCGATCAGGCGGTCGACCAGGCCACGACCGCCTTCCAGTCGTGGCGCACCACACCAGGCCCGCTGCGCGGCGAGTTGGTCCGCCAGTTCGCCGCGCTGCTGCGCACGCACAAGGCAGACCTCGGCCGTCTGGTGCAGATCGAGGTCGGCAAGATCGAAAGTGAGGCACTTGGCGAGGTGCAAGAGATGATCGACATCTGCGACTTCGCCGTCGGCCTCAGCCGTCAACTGCACGGCCTGACGATCGCCAGCGAACGTCCGGGCCATCGGTTGATGGAGCAATGGCATCCTCTCGGACCGACAGGTGTGATCACGGCGTTCAACTTCCCGGTCGCCGTGTGGAGCTGGAATGCGGCGTTGGCGGTCGT
>JAENVT010000193.1 GCA_016650435.1 Ilumatobacteraceae bacterium | reverse complement strand
TCGCCGGTCTATGGGACGTTCGCTTCAGTGATCGGGCTGCTGTCGTGGCTCACCCTGCATGCGGTCATTTCCCTCGGCGGTGCCGAATTGAACGCAGCCCTCATCACGGATCGACCGCCGCATCCACCCGATTGCGAGTAGGGGTAGATCCAGTGGAGTGTTTGGCGACACCACGTGGTGCCTTGAAACACTCCACTCATTCAGCCCGAATACGGTCCACGAATTTCGCCTGAGCCGCGTTGGACGAACGACACCGGAATCACGTGCGTACGCATCGGCGCGTTCGAGCCGTCGAGCCGGTCGAACAGCGCCATCGCTGCCTGTCGTCCGATCGCCCATGCATCCTGCGCCAACACAGTCACAGCCGGTTCCAGCAGATCGAACAGCGGCACGTCGTCGAAGCCGATGACGGCGATGCTGCGATGCATGTCGAGCTGTCGCAGAGCGCGAACGACGCCGATCGTGATCATGTTCTGGGCCGCGAAAAGCGCTGTCGGCGGATTCTCACCTTGGAGAAGTTCTCGCGCAACCGCTTCTGCATGCTCGCTGTTCTGAATATCCATTCTGATCAACGATTCGTCTGCTTCGATGCGCGCCGTGGCGAGCGCGGTGCGATAGCCGGCGACGCGCTGCTCTGCAGTCACGATCGTGTGCAGGGCACCAAGGTACCCGATGCGTCGATGACCGTTGGCAACCAAATGCGCAATGCCGCGCGCAGTGCCAGACTCATTGTCGACCACGACCGTGTCGGCGTTGAGGAATGCGGGAGGTCGATCGACGAAAACCATCGCCATGGTCATACGTCGCAGATCCGAGAGGTAGCTCTGGTCATGACCAGCCGCCTTGATGATCAGACCGTCGACGCGCCTCGCCGTGAAGATGCCGACCATCGCCCGTTCGCGCTCGGCATCTTCGTCGATGCTCGACGAAATGACCACGACGTCACGATCCATTGCTGTCTCTTCGATCGCTCGTTGGATTGCACCGTCGAGTGGGTTGATCATGTTCGACAGCAACAGGCCAATCGACCGAGTCCTGCCACCGGATCGACGCAGATTGCTGGCCGCCAGATTGCGCCGGTAGTCGAGTCGTTCGATGGCGACGCGCACGCGTTCGCCTAGTTCTGGCGACACGCCCGGCTCGCCGTTGACCACCCGTGACACCGTTTTCAGGCTGGTACCAGCCAACGCGGCGACGTCGCGGATCGTCGGGTGCGACAATCGGGGGCTGTTCGACGTGCGCTCGGACATAAATGACAACGTTCGCCGTCCTAGCACCACTTGTCAAGTGAATCAAGCCTTGACAAGGGTCTCACGGCTGCGGTTAACATTGACAACGTTGACAACTTCTACTCCGAGGGGGAGAGATGAGAGCAAAGTTCAAGCGCCACCGTCCCATTCGTACCGTGATGGCCCTAGGTCTCGCCGCATCGTTCGCCCTGGCTGCGTGCGGCAGCGATTCGAAGTCGTCGGGCACCGCCGCACCGGGGGGTACGACTGCACCAGGCGGCACGACCGCACCGGCGGGCACCGGCGCACCAACGGCCGGCGGCAAGATCGCCGTCTCGTTGATCACTAAGGATTCGACCAATCCGTTCTTCGTCGCCATGCAGGCCGGCGCCAAGAAGGCCGGCACAACAGCGGGCGTCGACATCACCATCGCGTCTGGCAAGGCCGAGGGTGACGACCAGGGTCAGATCGACGCCATCGAGAACGCGATTGCCGCCAAGCAAAAAGGAATCTTGATCACCCCAATGTCGACCGGCGTCAATGATGCGATCAAGAAGGCGCGCGATGCCGGCCTATACGTGATCGCGCTCGACACACCGACCGACCCGCCCGACGCGGTCGACATCACCTTCGCCACCGACAACCGCGAAGCCGGCAAGTTGATCGGTCAATACACCGCGGCAAAACTCGATGGCAAGAAAGCTGTCATCGCACTGCTCGACATCTTCAACGACAAGATCGTTTCCGTCGACTACAACCGTGACCAAGGCTTCCTCGAGGGCATGGGTATCGAAGTCGGCGACCCCAAGAAGAATGGCGATGAGGCCAAGACCGGCAAGTACACCGGTGGCAAGGGTGGCGACTACGAGATCGTCGGCAACGAGGCAACCGGCGCCAACGAAGAGGGTGGCCAGAAGGGCATGGAGAACCTGCTCGCCAAGAACAAAGACATCAACGTGGTGTACACGATCAACGAGCCCACGGCCAGCGGCGCCTACGCCGCGCTGACCGCAGCCGGCAAGACGACCGCCGACTTCATCCTCGTCTCGGTCGACGGTGGCAAGGCCGGCGTGCAGGAAGTGGCCGACGGCCACATCGCGGCGACGTCGCAGCAATACCCGCTGAAGATGGCCGACCTCGGCGTGCAGGCCATTGCCGACTTCGTCAACAAAGGCACCAAGCCAGAGGTCAGCGCGGGTCTCGACTTCTTCAACACCGGTGTGACGTTGATCGCCAAGGATCCCGTCGCCGGCGTCGACAGCAAGGATCCTGCCTACGGGCTAGCGAACGCCTGGGGCTGACCCTCTAGCGTGGGGTCAATCGACCCGCCACATTTGACCTCAGCGGTGGGGCAGCACCCTTGTTGCTGCCCCACCGCTGTTCTAGTTTGTCGCAGGGGTAGTTCACGCAGGCCGAGACCATGAAAGGTGGGGTTCATGAGTGATGCCATCGCGGGATACGACGCGGCGGAGGAGTTCCTCGACCGCCAGTCGGCGATCAAACGCGTCCAGGCAGTGCTGCACGCCTATCCATGGCTCAGCCCCGCCATCGTGCTGGCCATCACGGTCGTCATCTTCAGAATTGCCACGTCGAAGTTTGCGACACCAACCGATCTCGGAGTCATCGCCCAGCAGACCGCGGTCACCGGAACCCTCGCGGTCGGTCAGACACTGATCATCTTGACGGGAGGCATAGATCTGTCGTGCGGCGCCATCATGGTCTTCTCGTCAATGGTCATGGCCAAGACTGCATTCGACCAGGGTGTCCCAGGCCCGCTCGCCATCGTGATCGGCCTCATCATCGGTGGTCTTGCTGGAGCGTTCAACGGTTTCTTGATCACCCGCGTCAAGCTCCCCCCGTTCATCGTCACGCTCGGTTCGCTCGGCATCTTCACGTCACTCACGCTGCTCTATGCGACCGGCCGAACCGTGCGCAACACGGAACTCAAAGCGGAGCTGAAGTGGCTCGGCCGCTCAATCGAGTTCGGCAGCTTTCGGATCACAACCGGCGTGCTCGTGATGCTGGCGCTATATGCC
>JAENVT010000192.1 GCA_016650435.1 Ilumatobacteraceae bacterium | reverse complement strand
TACACGATCATGTATTCATCGCCGATTTTGGTGATCCGCGGGTCCTCGATTCCCCAGTGTTCGGCGAAGCTGTCGAGGTCGGCGTCGAGTCGCCGCCCCGGGTCGATCGTCCAGTTGGTCCGTCCGTCAGGTGATGTCGCGACGGCGAAATGCGACACACCCGATCGCATCTCGACTCGTACGAGGAGCAGCGTCTCGTCGTCGAATGACGTCGCGCCCGGGTTGAACACCGCGTTCACCATCTTCGGGAAGTCCATCGCTGACAGGACCGGGTTCGCGGAGTGTCGGCAAAACAGCTCCCGCGGATCGACGGCAGCGTTCATTCGATGACATCCATCGGGCTCTGCACGCCACAACGCGACCGAAAGAGAGCACTAGACGTGTGGGGATCCGCACGATCCCCGCGATTCGAATGCATACTTGAGTCTGGAATATGACGGACATCCAGACTCTGCAATCTGGCTCGGCAGCGACATCCGGCGCTTGTGCCGCGGTCCAGCGCCTGAGCACTGCTCCCGTGGTAGCGGCCGGGTCGGTGCCGGGCTACGGTCCGGTCTTCAACGCCGGCCTCGTGCACCACGACGGACGATTCCATCTCTTCGCCAGGGCGGTCCGCGACACCTATCGACGCAACGTCGAACCCGGTCCGCGATTTCTTGACTACGTGTCGGACATCGCAGTGTTCGAGTCGGACAACGGGATGGACTACGAATACGGCTACGTCCTTGCTCGTGCAGGAGATCTCAACGTCGACTGTTTCGAAGATCCACGAATCCAGAGGGTGCACAGTCGCGGACGCCAACAGCTGCTGATGACCTACACGAACCTTCCCGCCACCAATGGTCTGCCGTGGCGGGTGGGCGCTCATCGTCTGGACTACGACGGAACACGGTTCCACCTCGACCCAGAGAGCGGGCGGGTGCTGGGACCGCACGGTTTCCACGACAAGGACGGGGTAATGTTCAATCTGGCCGACGGACGCGTCGCTCTCATTCACCGGATCCATCCAGACATGCAGCTGGCGATCTTCGACGATCTCGAGCACGCGTTGAATGCCGGCCCGGACTATTGGGATGATCACCTCGCCGAGCTCCAACGACACACGATCATCACGCCGACGCCAGGTGCGCTCGGAATCGGTGCCGGCGCTCCGCCAATTTCGACCCCCGATGGTCTGCTGTTGTTCTTTCACGAGCGTCGTGCCGACGGTGCGTACACCATGAACGTGGCCCTGCTCGACGAACACACGGGCCGACCGATCAGCGTGCTTCCCGAGGCACTGCTGGCGCCGGAGTTGAGCTGGGAAATCGAAGGCGACGTCGACAACGTAATCTTCGTGCAAGGCGCCCATCTCCGCGAAGACGGCGAGACGATCTACTTGGTGTACGGCGCGGCCGACCGCCACGTGGGTGCTGCGACTGCGTCGGTATCTCATCTGGTCTCGCTGCTGCGCGCTGCATAGGGAGCTGGCACCGAGGCCACCGTCGTGCCAATCAAATCCGATCGCCGACTCGGTGCCTTCGTTGACGTTCGGGCCGTCGGCGTCAAACCCTCGAACGCAGCCCCCGTGAGCGGACGCCCGGAGTCATCGGTGCAGTGTCCGGAATCCGCCGTTGGCGTGGCCGCGCGGGCGTGCTCGACGATGCCCACCCCATCCAGCCTGGCTGCCAACGGCGCAAGCGTGAGGCCCGGTAGGTCGGTGCTGGCCATGACGAGGGCCGCGTCGTCGCCCATCACGTGGTCAGGACCGGTATCGGTCGCTGCTGCGAGGCCCGGGCGAGGACGGTGTATTGCCGAGCGACCGCAGACCAGTCGTAGCGGGCCCCTTCGATCCGAGCGGCGTTTTCCATCATCTTGCGCAGTCCCGAATCGGTGACGATTCGCGCGATGATTCGGGCACAGCTATCCGCAGAGCCGCGGTCGACCACAGCGACTGCTCCCGTCCGAGTGAGTTCGACCGCGTGCGAGAAGGCGGTCGCGACAACCGGCTTGCCTGCAGCGAGCGCTTCGACCAGGACGCCAGAAGTCACCTGGGCCTTCGAATCGTACGGCAGGAGCACGATCGACGCGCTGCGCACGATCGCCTGCAATGATGCCCGATCCCGATAGGCGCCGTCGAAGACAACGAGATCCGCGACGCCTCGTTCTCGGGCGAGTTCGTAGAGTTGCTCTCGATAGCGCTCGCCGTCGTTGGCGTACACGTTCGGGTGGGTCGCGCCGGCGACGACGTATCGGACGTCCAAACCCTGGTCACGCAAGATGGCAACCGCTTCGATGCCGTACTCGATGCCCTTTCCCGGACCGAGCAGACCCCACGTGAGCATCAAGGGTTCGGCCGCGATGATCGAGCGTTCGCCCGTGATGTTCGGTGCCGCACCATGCGGAATGACGTGGACTAGTTTCGGATCGAGGTCGTGCACAGCCAGAAGTCGATCTCGAGCTACAGCAGTGTGGATGACGAGTTGTCCGGATCTCCTTGCAAGCGCTTCGACGATGCGTGCCTGGTGAGGAGTCGGGTTTTCCAGAACGGTGTGCAACACCGTCACGATCGGGCGATCGCAGCCGTCCACGAAATCGAGCAAATCCTCACCGTCCTTTCCGGGGTAGATACCGAATTCGTGCTGGATGATCACCACATCGCAATCACGTGTCGCCGAGATAGCCGCGTCCAGACCGTGGGGATCATTAGGGCGCCAGTCAGCAACGACCTCGCGGTTCGCGGTTGGCGAGGACTCGCGCGAGTCGAGCAATCTGATGACGCGAGCGAACGCGCCGCCGGCTTGGAGTGCGCCGCGCAGATTCGCCGTGTATGTTGCCAATCCGCATTTCGTCGGTGGGTACGTGCTCACCAGGATGAAGTTCAGCGGCCGGCCGAGTACTGACTGCGAATGCTCTGCTTCAACCCGCTGGTCCGGGAACTGGACCGCTGGGCACAATGCCTCGAACCGTTCCATGTTTCGAGCGTACGAAATCCCCGATATCCAAAGAAGGGGCTTAAGTCACAACCGTCAATCAGACACTTTTGATTCAGGCCAGTGCCTCCCACCAGTGACCTTGCGCGTGATCGGAAAGCGCGATGTCTATCGTTCATTGCTCGGCGCCACGTTCGTGCAACCGGCCTACCGCGGCACAGCGCTATGCGACTCGGAAGCGCAACTTGACGTTTTTCGGCACGCTGCTCAGCCGTCGCGACGACGGCTGTCGGTGAACATCGCGCCGAGTCGCGCAGCACCCAAGCGAACAGCCACGGCGTGTATCACCCGCTACAGCGCCGATCCGACGAACTCTTTGCTGTCGAGAGGCAATTCGACGCTCACCGCTGCGACGCCGGGCTCGTCGGGCACCACCACGGCGCCGATCGCACGGAGCGAATCGAGCAGGACCTGGTTCTCCCACATCACACTGGCAGTGAAAGTGGTGATGCCGCGCGCGAGGGCCTCATCGGCGAGAGAGGTCAGCAGGATCGTCCCGATGCCGCGGTTGCAATGCGAGTCGAGCACGGTGACGGCCGCTTCGGCGGTGGACGGGTCGTTGCGGTCACGGGCGTAGCGGGCCACGCCCACCCCCGGGTGTCCGGGCTCGTCGATTGCTTGCGCTCCCAAGGCGAACCGATTCAGTCCATCGACGTCGACGAGGTAGTCGAGCAGTCGTCCGGAGAGGTGCTTGGGGGCGTTGAAGAACCGCAACCGTCGCGAGGCCGGCGACAGCTCCTCGTATCGGGCGGCCATCTCGTTGCGGTCGTCGGCTCGCAACGCGCGAACAAGGATCCGTCCACCGTCGCGGAGGGTGTGCAGGTGGACCCGGGCGTCGTTGATTTTCGTCGTCCGATTCGTCACTCGGTGTGTCGTCAGTCGGTCGGTCCACGGTGTCACCGCCCGCTCAATCACTGCCTTGAACTCGTCAAAGTCGAGTAACTCGATGAGAGGGACATGGCCGCGGCCTCGCGACGTGAGGCCAGCACGCTGCCGGGTTCGTTCTCCAATTGGTCGAGCAGGCGCCGCAATAGGTAGGCGTCGTGCGCGACGGGCGCCAGTGGTGGTCGAATCGCGGTCTTCACCAATATCACCTCCTCCTCTTTCCACGCTGGCGTTTGTCGCGAGGTTCCGCAAGGGGAGAACGTCACGGCGTGTATCCGTCCTCCCGGCGCGCCGGCCGGGTGCGAGATCGGGGCAGGCGGGTCGAGGATTGAGTTATTCCGGCTGCTGCTGGACGCACCGTGCCCCGTGGTGGTCGTACCCGCCGACCAGGTCGACCAGCCGCCCAGAACACGAGCCGTCATGCGTCATTCACAGCCAGAATCCTCCGCCCCGAGCGTGGTTTCAATCGCGGTGATGCCAGTATCCGTGGTTCACTGCAGTCTCCTTCGACAGATCGTTCGGTTGCGCAGCGTCGGGCAACTTGGTGCGCCGCACCCGATGCTCGAGCTCCGTCGTGGTCATGCCGACGTATGAGACAGCGTGTGATGGGTGATCGGCAACGACGTGGCCCTTGACCTCGTTCGCAAACAGGAACTTGAGCTCACAGTACGGGCATTGGTGGACGTGCGCTCCGTCTGTCATGCATTCATCCTCACCCCTCGTCGCCGAGCATCGGTAGGGGCTTCGGTCATATTTGCCACCCTCTGCTCAGCCGCGCTGCCGGAAGGCCCTGACGGCGCCGTTGATAGTCGGGAACACCCGTAGCGGTCCGCTCGGTTCGAGGAGTGCGGCTAGCGCGAGCCGGGCCAGAACCCGGTCGTTCGCCCGGGCGACCCCGACCACCTTCACCCCGAGTTCGTCAACCCGCGCGACGAGCTCGACCAGCATGTCGAGAGCGGTTGCATCGAGGGCGCCCACGCCTTCGAAATCGAGCACCAGCCACTCCTCCTGACCCGGATTGTCTGACAGGGCCTGTTCGACGCGCTCCGCGAAGCGGTCGGCGTTGACGAAGAACAGCGGGGCGTCGAATCGGTAGACGAGAAGCCCCGGCTCTGTGACTGCCTCCGGGTAGGCGCCGACATCGACCCAGCCGTCGGCGTCCAGATAGTCGCCGAGGACGGCGTCGTGCGGTCGGGCGATCCGATAGAGCGCGACGACGACCGAAATGACTACGGCGACGAGCACGCCGACCAGCACCCCGAACACGATCACGCCGAGCGCGGCGACGACGGCTACGACGAACTCCTCCCGGCTCACCTTCCACAGGCTGCGATACCCGGCCACGTCGATGATGACGATCGCCGCCGAGACGATAACGGCGGCGAGCGCCGCCCGCGGGATCTCCGCCAGCAGCGGGCGCATTGCCAGCAGTGCCACGACGACGAAGGATGCGCCGACCAGCGACACCAACTGCGTCTTACTGCCCAGCGAGGCCGGCACCGCTGTCCGGCTGGCACTGGACGAGACGGGGAACCCATGCGACAGTCCGGATGACAAGTTCGTGAGACCGAGCGCCAACAGCTCCTGATTGGCATCGATCCGGTAGCCCCGCCCGGCAGCGATGGCGCGGGCAGTGAGCACATTGTCGCTGAAGCCGACGAGCGCGATGCCGGCCGCCACCGGCAGCAGGTGCGCGAGGTCGCCGACCGAGACGTCGGGGAGGCCTGGGATCGGAAGTCCGGCCGGGATTTGCCCGACCACCGAGATGCCGCGTTGGTCGAGGGCGAACAGGGCAACGACCACCGTGGCCGACACGACGCCCAACAGGGCGCCCGGCACACGGGGCGCGGCTCGTCTGAGCACGAGAATGAGCGCCAGCGTCCCGGCGGCCAGGGCCAACGTGCCTCCGTCGACATCACCGAACTCGGCCACCAACTCCTCGAAGCGGGGAAAGAACGTCTCGCTCGTGATCGCGACGCCCGTGAAACCGGCGATCTGGCTGCTGAGCAGTGTGAGCCCAACACCGGTGATGTAGCCGACCAGCACGGGCTTCGACAAAAGCGATGCTAGGAAGCCGAGCCGTGCCACCGCTCCGAGGAGGCAGATCCCAGACACCACGAGGGCCAGAGCGGCCATCAACGTGACGTAGCGCTCTGGGTCCCCTCCGGCGATCGCTCCGACTCCGGCGGCGGCCAGGATCGCGGTCCCCGGCTCCGGTCCGACACCCAGGTGGCGGCTGGTGCCCACGAGTGCGTAGACAATCAGCGCGCCGATCACCGCGTAGAACCCAAACTGCGGGGCCAGGCCCGCCAGTTCGGCGTAGGCCATCGACTGCGGGATCAGCATGGCCCCCACCGTCAATCCCGCCACCAGGTCCGCACGCAACCATCCGATCCGGTAACGCCGCAACACGGCGAGCCCCGGAAGAAGGCCGGTCACGGTGCGCCGATCAGCGCACGTTCGCTCGCTGCTCGCACTCTGCGGCGGCGCGTGCGGATTCGTTTGTGCAGCGCGTCGGCGGCGAGCACGGCCGGCGCGGTGAGCAAGGCGACCGCGAGCCCGGCGGTGGGGGGTGCCGCGTGCTCGAGGATGGAGGCCACCGGCGGGATCAACAAGAACCCGGCAAGGATGGCCAGCTCGATCGTGACCGCGCCGAGCAGGAGTCGGTTTCCGGTCCATCCGACTGATCCGGGCCATCGGGTGGCGCTGCGGCAGGCGAACGCGTTGGCCATTTGTCCGAGGACCACGGCTGCGAACGCAGCACCGGACGCAGCGAGGAGAGCCCTTCCGGTCGGGAAGCTCTCGCCGGGTCGCCAACCGGCGGCCATCAACGCGGCGATGAACGCGGCCATCTCCATCGCGGCCTCGGTGGGGCCGAGCACACCGAACACCCGGCGTAGCAGCGCGCCGTCGATGAGGTGGCGACCCATCGGTGGGTGCTCCAACGCGCCTGGGTTGGGCGCCTCCGCACCGAGCGCGAGGGCGGGGAGGAGATCGGTCCCGATGTCGAGCGCCAGAATCTGCAGCACTCCGAGAGCGAGCGGGAACCGACCGCCCGACAGCGCCCAGACCACGAACGGGGTGAGCTCTGCGACGTTGTCGGTGAGGTGGTATGTGAGGAATCGGTGGACGTTCGAGTATGTCGCACGGCCTTGCTCGACGGCGGCGACAATGGTGGCGAAGTCGTCGTCGAGGAGCACGAGGTCGGCGGCCTCCCTGGCGACGTCGGTCCCCGAGCGTCCCATGGCGATGCCGATGTCGGCTGCTCGAAGCGCTGGGCCGTCGTTCACGCCGTCGCCGGTCATTGCGACGACGTGGCCCCTGGCCTGCAGGGCGCGGGCGATGCGGAGCTTGTCCTCTGGCGCAACCCGCGCCAACACCACGC
>JAENVT010000191.1 GCA_016650435.1 Ilumatobacteraceae bacterium | reverse complement strand
GCGTTGGCGCCGAGTACTTCGACGTTGCTGACCGACAGACGCACGCTGACGCCACTGCGCTGATTGACCTGCGTGCTGGCTCGGGCTAGTTGGCTGAAGGTGGCGACGACCTGCTCCATGTAGTCGGGCAGGTGCACGGTGACATTGCCGACCGAACCGGGCCGCGCTTCTTGGCGCATGATCGCCACTTCTGTCTCGATGTCGAGTGGGTAGTGGGTGCGGATCTGACTGCCGAACCGATCCTTCAGCGGCGTGATGATGCGACCGCGATTGGTGTAGTCCTCCGGGTTGGCGCTGGCCACCAACAACACGTCGAGCGGAAGCCGGATCTTGTAGCCGCGCACCTGCACGTCGCGCTCTTCGAGCACGTTGAGCAGACCAACCTGAATGCGCTCGGCGAGATCGGGAATTTCGTTGATCGCAAAGATGCCGCGGTTGGTGCGCGGCACCAGTCCGTAGTGCAAGGTCAGCTCATCGCTGAGGTAGCGGCCCTCTGCCACCTTGATGGGATCGACCTCGCCGATCAGGTCGGCAATCGACGTGTCGGGCGTGGCCAACTTCTCGCCGTATCGATCGTCGCGGTGCACCCATTCGATCGGTGTTGCGTCGCCCATCTCGGCGACCAGTTCGCGGGCATGCTTGCTGACGGGAGCGTACGGGTCGTCGTTGATCTCACTGCCGCCGACGATTGGCATCCACTCGTCGAGCAGTCCGGTGAGCGAGCGGATGAGGCGGGTCTTTGCCTGGCCGCGCTCGCCAAGGAAGATCACATCGTGGCCGGCTAGCAGGGCGTTCTCCAGTTGCGGCATGACCGTGTGCTCGTAGCCCAATATGCCTTCGAATAGCGCCTCACCAGCTGCGATGCGGGCGACCGCATTGCGGCGGATTTCCTCTTTCACCGGAGACGATTGCCAGCCCGAGGCCTTCAGATCGCCGAGGGTTTGAGCAAGTGTTGCCATAAGTCGACCATACCAATTTTCGGCGGCGCACGCCCGGGGCGGTCCGCGCCTATTCTCGCCGTCGTGGATCTGTCGGGACGGTGGCGTGCCAATGTTGCCGACGACGAGCGCCGCCGCAGTGCGGTCGGCCTCGACTACTTCGACGACGACTGGCCGGAGATCGAAGTCCCCAGCCATTGGCGGAATCTCGAGGCCTTCGCCGACAACGACGAGGCCCTGATCTATCGCAAGCAATTCGAGCTCGCTGCCGCACCAGAAGGCAAGCGGCATTTCGTGACGTTCGACGGCCTGTTCTACCAGGCCGACGTGTGGCTCGACGGCGCATACCTCGGAGATCCCGAGGGGTACTTCTTTCCTCACACCTTCGACATCACCAGCCTGTCTCGCCTGGCCACAGAACACGTGCTGGCCGTCGAGGTGGCCTGCCCACCGCAACGGAATCGGAAGACGAAGCGCACCATCACCGGGGTGTTCCAGAACTGGGACGCGATGGATCCGACTTGGAACCCCGGTGGTCTCTGGCGTCCGGTGCGGATCGAGACAACCGGACCCGTTCGAATCGACCGGTGGCGAGTGTTGTGCCGTGACGTCAACGACACCCGCGCCCATCTCCGGCTGCATGCTCGGCTCGATAGCGATGTGGCGCGCACCGTGCGGCTTCGCACCCGAGTCGACGGCGAGCTGCTCGATCAGCACGAGCAGTCACTGGCAGGAGGCCTCAACGAAGTCGACTGGAACCTCGACATCAACGATCCACGGCTGTGGTGGCCGTGGACGCTCGGCAACCAGGAGCTGACCGACGTCGAGGTTGAGATCTCCGTCGACGATGTGATCAGCGACACCCGAACCGTACGCACCGGGTTCCGCGAAGTCGTGCTGCAGGACTGGGTCTTCACCGTGAACGGCGAGCCGATGTACGTCAAGGGCGCCAACCTGGCGCCGACACGAATGGCACTCGGCGACGCGACCCCTGCCGAGTTCCGGCGCGACGTCGAGCTGGCACGCGACGCCGGACTCGATTTGTTGCGTGTTCACGGGCACATCTCGCGCCCCGAGTTGTACGACGCGGCCGACGAGCTCGGAATGTTGTTGTGGCAGGACTTCCCGCTGCAATGGGGATACGCCCGCACGATTCGCAAAGAGGCTGTGCGCCAAGCGCGCGAGGCCGTCGACCAACTGGGCCATCATCCATCGATTGCCGTGTGGTGCGCGCACAACGGACCGGTCGCGCCGAATCATGATCGATCGGCGCCGATCGGTAAGGCGGCGATCCAATACGTCGCCGGCCAGCAACTGCCGTCGTGGAACAAGACGGTGCTCGATCGCTGGGTCAAGCGAGCGTTCGAACAGGCCGACGAAACTCGAACGACCATCGCCCACAGCGGCGTGTTGCCTCACCTACCGCTGCTCGACGGCACGGACAGTCACCTGTATTTCGGTTGGTACCACGGCAACGAACGCGACCTGCCGGGCTTTGCCGCATCGATGCCGCGAATGGTGCGATTCGTCAGCGAGTTCGGGGCCCAGGCTGTGCCCGCAGCGGCCGATTTCATGGAGCCGAAACTGTGGCCGGATCTCGATTGGGACCTGCTGCAAAAACGCCACGGCCTGCAACTTCACGCGTTCGAGAAGTTCGTGCCGCCGTCTGCCTACCGCACGTTCGATGAATGGCGCGAGGCGACGCAGCGGTATCAGGCAACACTGCTTCGCCATCACATCGAGACGCTGAGGCGGTTGAAGTACCGCCCAACTGGCGGGTTCTGCTTCTTCATGTTCAACGACGCCGGCCCGATGGTGTCGTGGAGCGTGCTCGACCACGAACGCCACCCAAAGCTCGCATATCAGGCAGTGGTCGATGCCTGCCGCCCCGTGATCGTGGTCGCCGACCGGTTGCCGGCGACCGTCGC
>JAENVT010000190.1 GCA_016650435.1 Ilumatobacteraceae bacterium | reverse complement strand
GGTGCCGCATTCGGCGCAGGCCTGCACACAGGCTTCGCAGCCGATGCAGCGGCTCTGGTCGATCACGAACACCGGGTGATCGTCGATGCCGAAGCGCCCGGAGCTCATGGCTGCTCCCCGTGCAGTTCCAAATCGCGGGCATCCGTTGTGGTCGCGTGCCCGCCGGCACGCTCGACACGCACGGCCGCGACCTTGAACTCGGGCATCTTTGACAGCGGGTCGACGGCACGGTTGGTGAGCTGGTTGGCGGCCTTGTGGCCGGGCCAGTGGTAGGGGATGAACACGGTGTCGGGCCGGATCGTGTTGACCACGTGGGCCGGCAACGTGATCGTGCCGCGCCGTGAGGTCACCGTGACGAGGTCGCCGTCGGCGATGCCGAGCGGCTCAGCGAGTTGGGGATGCATCTCGCACAACGGTTCCGGGTACTGGGCGACGAGCGCTGCGATGCGCCGCGTCTGGGTGCCCGATAGGTACTGCGACACGACCCGACCCGTGGTCAACAACACCGGGTAGTCGGCGTCGACGACCTCGGCGGACAGCTTGTACGACACCGGGTGGAAGCGGGCTTTGCCGTCAGGGTGGAAGAACTTCCCGCCTTCGTACAGCCGCGGGGTGCCGGGATGGCCGGCCTCCGGGACCGGCCAGAACAGGCCCATCTCGTCCTCGATGCGTTGCCAGCTGGCTCCGGTGTAGTCGGCGGTGCCGCCGCTGCTGGCCCGACAGAGCTCGTCGAAGATCTCCTCGGTGTTCGTGTACGGGAAGTACTCGCTCTTGCCCAGTCGTTCGGCGATGTCGAGCAGGATCTCCCAGTCGCGGCGGGCCTCGCCGGGTGGAGTGACGGCGGCGTTGATCTTGATGATCCGTCCCTCTCCGCTGGTGGAGGTGCCCTCGTCCTCCTCGTGCAGCGACCCGGGCAGCACGATGTCGGCGTGGTGGCCGGATTCGGAGAGGAAGAAGTCGATGACCGCGTAGAACTCGAGCTTGTCGAGTGCCTCGCGGGTGAAGTTCACATCGGGCGCCGAGACCGCCGGGTTGAAGCAGATCGACAACAGTCCCTTGATCGTCCCATCGTGGATCGCCTCGATCAGTTCCTGCGCCGGGAGGCCTTTGCCCGGAATGTCGGACTCGTCGCAGTTCCACACCTTCGCGACGTCGGCACGGTCCTGGGGGTTGGTGATGTCGCGGTTGCCGGGCAACTGGTCGCACTTGTGCCCGTGCTCGCGTCCGCCTTGGCCGTTGCCCTGCCCGGTGATCGTCGACACACCGCAGCCGGGTTTGCCGAATTTGCCGGTGGCGAGCCCGAGGTTGATCGCAGCGAGCACGTTGTCGACGCCCTTGGTGTGCTGCTCGATCCCGCGGGCGTGCAGCATCATGCCGGTCGCCGAGGTGCCCCACAGCTCTGCGGCCTGCTCGATGCGACCCGCCGGCACGCCGGTGATGCCGGCCGCCCAGGCCGGTGTCATGTCGGCGACGGCTGCGGCCGCGTCGTCGAAATGCAGGGTGTGGGCGTCGATGAAATCGTGGTCGAGCCAGTCGCGTTCGATCAGGATGTGCAGTACGGCACCGAACAGTGCCGAGTCGGTGCCCGGCCGTACCGGGAGGAACAGGTCAGCCGTGCGAGCGAGGGGCACGACGCGTGGGTCCTGGACGATCAACTTGGCGCCACGGTCGCGGGCCCGCCAGATGTAACTCGTGGTGATCGGGAACGTCTCGGCGACGTTCGAGCCGGCGACCCACACCACATCGGCGAGGGGGATGTCGCTCCACGGATTCGGGTTCCGATCGACACCGAGAGCTTTCTTGTTCCCGGTGCCGGCCGACACCATGCAGTAACGGCCGTTGTAGTCCAGGTTGGCGGTATGCAACGCGAGTCGGGCGAACTTGCCGACGAGGTAGCTCTTCTCGTTCGTCAGCGATACACCGGACAACATTGCGAACGCGTCGTCGCCATATTCGGCCTGGATTCGTCGGATCTCGGACACGACACGGTCGAGTGCCTGATCCCAGGTGATGTTGCGGAAACCGCCGGGAGCGGTTTCGTCGCGTTCCATCGGGTGCAGCAACCGATCGGGATGCCCGCCCTGCAGGTAGCGCTTCACACCCTTCGGGCAGAGCTTGCCTTCGTTGAACGGGAAGTCGTACCACGGTTCGAACCCGACGACCGCATTGTCATGAACCTTGAGTTTGATCCCGCACTGCTGACCACAGAAGCAGCAATGTGTGTTCACGACCTTGTCGATCTGGAGACCCGCATCCCATCCGCCAGGCGGGGCCTCGTTGAGGTGTGGCCCATAGCGGGCGATGAGTTCTTCGTCGGTGATCGGTGGTCGTGCCATCAACCGAACCCTCCTACCCGCGCCGATTGGGCGAGGGTGACATGTGCGCGCCGGCAACGGGGGCAGATGTCTTGATAGTTGCCGCCGCCATCGATCGAGTAGTCGAACCCGACCTGCGGGAGCACTTCTTTCAGATCAGCCATCTGCTGCGCGCTGGCGAACGGTTCAGCGCAGCGACGGCAGACCGCTGGCTCGCCTTCGGCGTTGGCGCGCTTGTAGTAGGTGACACCGAGGTTGCCCGGGCGTTGGAAGATGTGGAACAGCTTGCCGAACGGCAGGTACATCAGCCCGAGGATCACGGTCAACGCGTGGATCGTGTTGAGCGCCGAGTAGAAGCGACCCTCGAGCCACACGCTCGACACCGTCAACAACAGGCCGGAGACCGAGACGGCGAACAACCCCGCGAGCGCAAGGAAGTCTCCGGAGCGCTCCACCGCCATCGCGCCTGGGTCGCGCAGCCGGCGGCGCAGGAAGATGAACACCCCGGCGAGCACCAGAACCGCTGCGATGTCGAGGGCGTGGAAGATGAGCCAGCCGAGGATGCTCTCCGCATCGAAACGGAGGGTGCCGACACGCGAGACGTACACCTGATAACGGTCGGCCTGCTGTCCGACGCTCTCGAAGTGCAACAAGCCGAGCGTCAGCGGGATGGTCACCAGCCCCGCGAGGATGCACCCCCAGAACACGAGTTGGTGGGCAAGCCAGCGCGTACGAGACCGGCGACGGATGAACGCCTGCGTCAGCAGCTGGGTGGCGACGAGCGACGGCAGGGCAGCGACGTTGCGGGCCTTGCGTTGCCGGAACGCGTCCCAGCCGCGGCGATTGAGCATCGCCGTCGGCGGCCGGCGCAACCAGACGGCGTACCGGTACGCCACACCGAACACGGCGAAGATGACGCCGAACAGGTAGCCGACGAGCGCGGCGTCGAACCAGACGAGACGATCACTGCCGATGAACGTCAGTGCGATCACGACCGCGACGCCGACAACACCCCACACCAGCCCGCGGCGATCCAGATGGTTCGGAGAACGGCTCACATCGCCACCCTAGATCCGACCTGAGCAGCGACGTTGCGGGTCACGTCAGGCACCGCCGACGCGCCGCCACACCGGTTCGATCGGTGCCGTGCCGCTGGCCGACACGCCCGATAGCAGGCGTTCCATGGCCGCCGCCATCTTGCGTCCCCGCCCCTTGGCGATCTCGGCGTGCGGTCCCTGGAACGACGCGTTGATGGTGTCGCAGAACAGCTCGACCCACCGCTCGTAGTGCGAATGCGACAGCGGTGTCCGAGCGTGGACAGGCTCGTGCGCTCGGAGAGGTTGCCCGTCGTAGCCGGGCTCACCCAGCAGCTGCCAGGCCCAGAACTCGATCAGCGTCGCGACGTGCGCGTTCCAGTTCACGTGGGCGGCTTCGAACACCGGGCCGAGCGCATCGTCCATCGCCGCGTCACGATAGAAGTTGCGCACCAACAGCTCGATGTCAGCGCGGTCGACGATGTCCTCGCGGGCGTCCTCGAGCAGATGACCCCAGCCGGGTGGATCGCCGCCCTCGGTCGGCGGCACCGGGTTCGCGGTTCCAATCATCCGTTTACCGTCACAGTCCGTTCGGCTTCCAGCTGCACCACCATGGGGAATAGCACGTTGTTCTCCTTGTGGATGTGCAGGTGAGTGTCGGCCTCCAGCCCCGCCATCGCCGCGAAGCACGCCACATATGAGGCGCAGCCGTCGGCCGGGGCGGTGTAGCCATCGGTCAGCCGGTGCAGCCTGGCGAGCAGGTCGCCGACGGCGTCGTGTTCGCTCAACATCACCGAGATCGGGTTTCGCAGCGACCCGCACTGGAACGACGGCGTGCCAGTCGAGGTCGCCAGCTCGCGGATCATCGGGAACAACATGCGCTCCTCTTTCACCATGTGTGGCTCGAGATCTGCGCGCACGTGCGCGAAGCACGACGCAACCTCCACCAGCTCGGGATGTCGGGCACCATGAACCGCCACGATCTTGTCGACGAGCGCGGTCACCCTGGGCATCTCTTCCCACAGATACCGGTGATGAGTGGCCTCGAGGTGATCGACGAGGACGTCTGCCGTCATCGTCGTCCACTCCGCGGAGCCCGACACAGATGCCGCCGCCGAGAGCTCGTCAACGGTCGCCTCCGGATCGAGGCCGATCAGGGCACACGCTTCGCCGAGCGGGCGGCGACCGCCGCAGCAGTAGTCCAGACCCCGACGCTCGAACTCCCGCGCCAACTGGGGAAACGCGTCCACCGCCTCGGCCAACGTCGTCGACACATCGATCTTCATCATTTGTTTCTCCTTCTCGAAGGACCCGCTCGGTCTCGGTTCACCACGTCACGCCCATAGCCGTCACCACGACCAATGCAAGCCCCATACCCATTTGTCGCAGGCCAACCTGCTTCGCGGGTATGGGCTCGCGACGCACCCAGACGGTCTGTGCCGCGGCCAGCATGACGACTCCCACGAGACCGAGCAGCAGCCGCCGATCTGCGATCACCGCCGCCGTCGCGATGGCCACGCTCACAACATGCGCCAGATCGCTCTGCCACACCGGTCCCTGACCGCGGCGCAGGCGCAGGATCTGAACCCGAACGAACGGGATCGCTCCGACAACGCGAGCGGCCAACACGAGCCAGACGCCGGCGGCAAGCGCGTTGCTGCGCCCCGCTGCCAGCACGATCGACGCCGCGACCGCAGTGATACCGACGGCACCGCAAAGTTCTGGCACCATCCGGCGGCCGCGGCTGCGAATGTCGAAAGACAACTCGATGGCGACCAGTGGACCCGCAACAACCACTGGGACCAGCCATGACCACCCCGCCAACGCGACCGCCACAGCCACGGTCGACGCGAGCACGACCAGCTCGACCAACGCGATCCGAAGTGCCAGACGAGATCGGTCGAGCCAGCGCCCGCGTCGAAGGTCGACCACCACCAACTTGAGCGGCGTCCGCAGCAAGAGCGCGGTGAACGCGGCAACCCCCAACGCCACACCGGCGCCCGACCATGCAACGACCAGACCGAGCACCACCGGCTCCAACGTCAACCCCCAGCCGCCGTGTTCGCTCGGCATGGCCACCGCACGCCAGCCGGAGCGCACGCCCACATCAAGGTCAGCCTGCGTCGCCGACATCACACGAGCGCCGATTCGACACCCGACATCGGCGTCGACTGCAACACCCCGACCAGTTCGGTTCGCGCCTGAGCCCACGCCACGTGCAACACACACGGATCAGCGGCCTGGCACGGTCGATCAGCAACCACACAACGCCCAATGTCGGTCGCCCCGTCCACAGCCTCGATCACCTGCAGCACATTGACTTCGCTGAGTGGGACCCGGCAGCGGTAGCCGCCAATTGGCCCCGGATCGGATTGGACCCAACCCGCCCGTACCAGCGGGCCGAGAACCTGGGGCACGAACGAAACCGTTGTCCCCAGCCCTTCGGCGAGAACAGACGCCTTCACGCGCTCCGACGACTGCCCCAGCAACGCCAATGCCCGAATCGCCAACTCGGCCCGACGCGTGATCTCCAGTCGCACACTGTGAGACTCACAGATTCAACCGGCGCAGGCTAGAGCACAAGGACCTGTTGGTCTCCTTGACCCGGGAGTAGCGCTCCTCGAGCGGCTGCACGGTCCCCGCCGCTGTGGAATGCTCGGTGGATGGCGCTCAACCGGTGGATTGAACTGACCGAACGGAACCCGGGACACTCATCGTGGTACGTCGAGCGGTTTCGGTCGATGACTGCGGCCGGTGACGATCTCGGCGGTGAGGCACGCTTCATCGACGCCATGCTGCACCGGCACTCCCGAGTGCTCGACGCCGGGTGTGGGCCGGGCCGGGTGGGTAGCCATCTCGCACACGCGGGTCACGAGGTCGTGGGCATCGACATCGATCCGGTGTTGATCGCCGCTGCCGAACACGACCATCCCGGACCGACCTGGCTAGTAGAGGACCTCGCCGAGCTCGACCTTGCGGCGACGGGCATCGAGGACGGGTTCGATGTCGTGGTGAGCGCGGGCAACGTCATGACCTTCCTCGATCCGGACACGCGACAGCGCGTTCTCGATCGCCTCGCCGCACATCTGCGCGTCGGTGGCCGCATTGTGACTGGGTTCGGATCGGGACGTGATTACTCGTTCGCCGAGTTCTTCGCTGACGTCGAGCAGGTTGGGCTCATGGCCGACGTGCTGTTCTCGACGTGGGACCTGAGACCGTTCACCATTGAATCCGACTTCCTCGTCGCGGTGCTGTCGCGGGGCGCATCCACGACTTGATCGGCTCCGGTTGACCGGCTCCGAGTCGACGCGGGTGCTCGCCGGGCAGGCCCTCCGCTCAACCGTGTGGCTTTCAGCCCTTCTCAACTCCAATCAAGGGCGGACGGGGCGTCAAAAAGGGTGTGTCACACAGGTCAACAACGGTCAGCTGCGGTCAACAACGGTCACTCAAAAATCGGGACTGAGCTGGGAGAATGTCTCTGACCAGCAGGTCCGCCCGAGAACAGACGGAGGTTCGATTCCCCCCAGCTCCACAAAATGCCCTCTGACCAGGGCAAATTCACCGAAGGGACGAAGGGATCGTTCCCCGTCCAACAGGGCGAATGACCTGGGGATG
>JAENVT010000189.1 GCA_016650435.1 Ilumatobacteraceae bacterium | reverse complement strand
GAGCTACACGTGGCTGGCAACACGACGGCTGAACACACCGGAACGCATCCGCTATGTGCTGCGCACGCTGGCCGAAGCGCCAAGCCTCAGCGCCATGGACCGCAAGGATCGTGGCGACTTCCTCCGATTCTTCTATCGGCGGTACGAGGATGCCCCGGTCAGTCAGATCGACGAAGACTCCAACGAGTTGTTGACCAACCTGATCCTGACCAAGAGCTTTCCCCGCGGTATCCGCCGCGTGCGCGAACACAGGGCACTTGGCCATCGCACGATCCTGATCACCGGCGCGCTCAACTTCGCGGTGGAGGGACTTCGTCCGCTGTTCGACGAGATCATCTCTGCCCAGATGACCATCAAGCCCGACGGCACGTACAGCGGTCATCTGTCGCAAGTGCCGCCCACCGGCGAGACTCGTGCGCAGATCCTCGCCGACTACTGCAGTGCCGAAGGACTGAGACTAGAGGAGTCGATCGCCTACGCCGACTCGACCAGCGACCTGCCGATGCTCGAAGCAGTCGGCTTCCCTGTCGCCGTGAATCCCGAAACGCGACTCGCGGCAATCGCCCGCAAGCGCGGTTGGCTGGTCGAGCAGTGGTCGAAGGCTCCGGGCGGTCCCCGCCCATTGCTGCCGATTGGTCCATTGCTGCACGAGCGCGAGCGGGGACGGAAGTTCGCATGAGATTGATTTTCGAGCGCAAGCCCGTGAAGTTCGCGGCGGCCCGATTGGCGGGCACCTTGGCTCCCGGCAGGGGCGCGGTAGTTGGCCCGTTGAAACTCGAGCCAAACGAACCGCTGCCCCTGCCGGGACCAGACTGGGTCCGCCTGACGCCACGACTGTCGGGGATCTGCGGATCCGACCTGGCGATGATCGACGGCACCGCGTCGGCGTACTTCGATCCGCTCGTCAGCTATCCGTTCGTTCCCGGTCACGAGGTTGTCGCCACGACCGAGCGCGGACGCCGAGTCGCGCTGGTTCCAGTGCTGTCGTGCGTCGTGCGCGGCATCACCCCGCCGTGCAGCCAGTGCGCGGCGCGGCGCACCAACCTCTGCGAACGCGTTGCGTTCGGGCACCTAGAACCCGGGTTGCAAAGTGGCTTCTGCGCCGATACCGGCGGAGGCTGGAGCACCTGGATGGTGGCCCACACCAGCCAATTGGTCGACGTACCGGATGATCTCAGCGACGAGGCCGCAGTGATGATCGAGCCAACCGCATGCGCTGCACATGCCGCGCTGCGGTACCAGGGTCACGAGACGGTGATCATCGGGGCAGGCACCCTCGGTCTCCTCACCCTGGCTGCGATCACTGCCACACGTGACAGGGATCGCAGTGGTCCTCTGATCGTCACTGCCCGATACACCGAGCAACGCCGACTGGCCAAAGAGCTTGGCGCTGACATCGTCTGCACTCCCGACGAACTGCCGCGCTGGGTCCGATCGACGACGAAGTCAATGGTGCTCGGCGATCAGCTGACCGCTGGTTTCCGCCACGTTGTCGACTGCGTCGGTTCGTCAGAATCGCTGAAGCAGGCCCTACGCGTCGTCGCTCCTGGGGGCGAGGTCTTGCTCGTCGGAATGCCGAGCAACGTCACGCTCGAATTGACCTCATTGTGGCACCGCGAGGTCGCCATCCGCGGTTGTTATGCCTACACCCGCAACGACTTCATGGCGGCCCTCGAAATCGTTCGCCGCTTCGACCTCGGCCGCCTGGTGTCAGCTACGTACCCACTCGACGACTACAAGGATGCGATCTCCCACGCTGCGTCGGCCGGCCGCCGCGGCGCAGTGAAGGTCGCCTTCGATATGAGAGAAAGCTGAACTGATGCCTCGTCCTGGATTCGTCCTCGAAGTGGATCGCTCCACTCCCCCGATCATGTTCTGGCGCGGCGAGAACTTCAGCCTCGAGAAGCTTCCCGCCGGTCGCAGCCGTGTGATCTACCCGCCCGAGCCGTTGGCCGCGATCGAAGACATCGACGGCGCTATTCGCGACGCGTTGCTTCATCCGCACGACCAGGATCCCCTGCCGGCACAGTTGTTCCCGGGCATGAAGCTGACCATCGCCTTCGACGATGTCAGCTTGCCGTTGCCCAAGATGCGCACGCCCGACAACCGCCAGCGAATCATCGAGGCAGTTCTTGATCTGGCTGCCGAAGCTGGCGTCGACGACGTCCACATCATCGCCGCGCTGGGCCTGCACCGCAGGATGCACGAGTACGAGTTGCGTCACGCGCTGGGCGATCGCGTCTACGACGCGTTTCATCCGCGGGGAACGCTGTACCAACACGACGCCGAAGATCGCGACAACCTCGTGGTGATCGGCTCGACACCCGAGGGCGAAGTATTGGAGATCAGCAAGCGGGCTGCCGACAGTGATCTGATCGTCTACGTCAACATCAACTCGGTCGCCATGGACGGTGGATGGAAGAGCATCACCACAGGCCTGGCGAGCTACCACAGCCTCACCTTCCACCACAATCCCGAAACGCTGCAGAACACGAAGAG
>JAENVT010000188.1 GCA_016650435.1 Ilumatobacteraceae bacterium | reverse complement strand
GAAGCGGGCCTCGGGAGCGTGGCGATAATCGACGGAGACAACGACGGCGTCGGTACGCAAGCAGAGATCCCGGCAGAACGGATCGTCCGACTCCTGACTACCGAGCACCCATCCGCCGCCGTGGTAGTACACGACGACTGGGTGCGGCCCGTTGGACGACGGACGGTAGAGGCGGTAAGCCAACTGGCCGGCAGCACCGGGCAGCGTGCCGTCGACGATCTCGCCCACATCGGGTCCTGGCGCGCGCTGGGCCGCCATCGTGTCGGAGAATGCCCGGGCGTCGGCAGGCGACATCGTGTCCAGAGCAGGGAGACCGAGACCCTCGATCAGCTCGAGCATGATCGACACGTCGGGCTGCACTTTTCGGATGACGCCGTCGCTGCGACGCTCGCCATGTGCGCCGTGCCGCACGAAGCCGAGATAGTCGTTCTCCACGACCTCGTTACACACGGTCCGGTAGCGGCCGACCCCACCAACGTACGGCAGGAACACCCGCGGCTTGCCCGGAACGTTGGCGCCCATGTACCACGAGTTGGCCCTGGCGACGAGCGTGATGTCGGCCCAGTCGTTGACGTGGCGGGTCCAGCCGGCGACCGCCTCCTCCGTGGGTTCGATCGTCGCGTCGCCCGCAGCATCGAGGTCGCGGATGCAGTCCGCGATCCAGTCGACGTGCTGCTCGATCGACACCATCATGTTCGACAGCACCGACGGGCTGCCGGGGCCGGTGATCATGAACAGATTGGGGAAGTGCGACACCATCAGACCGAGGTAGGTGACGGCCCCGTCCGCCCACGCCTCGCGCAGTGTCAGGCCATCGCGCCCGGTGATGTCGACGCTGACGATGGCGCCGGTCATCGCATCGAAGCCGGTGGCGAACACGATCGCATCGAACTCCAAGGACTCGTCGACCAGATCGATGCCGGACGCCGTGATGGTCTGGATCGGGTGCCGGCGGAGATCGACAAGGCGCACGTTGGGTCGGTTGAAGGTTTGGTAGTAGCCGGTGTCGACGCACAGCCGCTTGGTGCCGATGGGATACGTCGTCGGGCACAAGGCTTCGGCGGTCTCCGGGTCGTCGACGACGCCGCGGATCTTGTTGCGGACGAACTCGGAGAGCAGTTCGTTGGACGCAGCGTTGCTGAGGTGATCTGCATACGTGCTGAGGATCTCCATGATCCCACCGTGATTCCACGCCTCGTCGTACGCCGCGAAGCGCTCCTCGTCAGATACGGCGAGTGCGCTGACCGTCGCCACCGGCAGCGGCACGCCGGCCTGTGACCACTTCGCTGCTTCGCGGTACTCGCCGCGATTCGTTCGCAACCTCTCGAGCTTGGCTTCGGGAAGCGGGCCGTTGTTGGCGGGCATCGAGAAGTTGGGAGTGCGCTGGAACACGGTGAGCTGTGCGGCCTGTGCGGCGATGATCGGGATGGACTGGATCGCCGAGGAGCCGGTGCCAATGACGGCGACTCGCTTGCCGGACAAGTCGACGCCTTCGTGGGGCCAGCGGCTGGTGAAGTACACGTCGCCATCGAACGCGCCAGTGCCGGGAATGTCGACCTCCTTGGGCATCGACAAGCAGCCGGTCGCCATGACGTAGAACCGACAGCTCAACTCCTCGCCCTGCGAAGTGCGCAACCGCCAGCGCTGCTCGTCGTCGTTCCACACCGCCCGTTCCACGCGGTTGTCGAAGGAGATGTCGCGTCGCAGATCCAGCCGATCGGCCACGTGCTGCGCATAGCGGAGGATCTCCGGCTGCGGGGCGTACTTCTCGCTCCACACCCACGTCTCGTCGAGCTCTTCGTCGAACGAGTACGAGTAGTCGGCGCTCGGGACGTCGCAACGAGCCCCGGGATAGCGGTTCCAGTACCAGGTGCCGCCGACATCGGCGCCCGCTTCGACCACACGGGTAGTGAGGCCCAGCTGCCGGATGCGGTGCAGCAGGTACATTCCGGCAAACCCGGCGCCCACGATCACGACGTCGACTTCGGTGGGTGAATTTGCGCCGTTCGCCGCTGCCTTTGATAGTGCTACGTCTGCAACCACGTTTCTCCTCGATCGCTCGATGCCTCGCGTCATGTTTCCACAAGCGATGTAGTTTCGTCGTTGTGAAGTTCTCATTGTGGGCGGCGAACAGCCGATCGTGGTCCGAGGTCTTGGATCTCACCACCTACGTCGAGTCGGTGGGTTGGGACGGCTTCTGGCTGCCCGACCACTACATGGACAACACCCCCGACGACTCACCCGGCAATGAACCGGCGCTCGACTGCTGGACAGTTCTTGCGGCGGTCGCTGTCGCCGTACCCAGACTGCGACTCACATCCATGGTCTCGCCGGTCACCATCCACCATCCCGTGGTGCTCGCCAAGCGGGTCGTCACCGTCGACCAGATCAGCAACGGCCGGGCAGTGTTGGGCCTCGGCGCGGGGTGGCAGGTCAACGAGCACCGCGGCTACGGGTTCGAACTGCGCGAGCCGGGAGAACGCGTCACCCACTTCATCGAGGCGATTCGCGTCATCCGCGAACTGCTCGACAACGAGCGAGCCAACTTCGCCGGGCGCTGGTACACGCTGACTGACGCGACGTTCGAACCGAAGCCGGTGCAGTCCCCGCTCCCCATCCTCGTCGGCACCGCCCGCCCGCGGATGTTGCGCACCGTGGCGCGCTACGCCAACTCGTGGAACACGTGGGGCAACCCAACCCTCATCGCGACCGTCACCGAACGATTCATGGCGGCATGCGAGAAAGAAGGTCGCGACCCGGCGTCCATTCGCCGATCCGCGCAAGCACTCGTGTACATCACGGACAGCGACGCAAAGCGCGACGAGCTCCTCGCCAAGATCAACACCGAACGCGCCATCGTCGGAAGCACGACCGAGATCGTCGAAGTGATCGGTCAATACGCAGAGGCGGGACTCGACGAGTTCGCTCTGCCGGATTTCAACCTCGGCGCCTCGCCGGCCAAGCGCAGGGAGACGATCGAACGCTTCCACGAGGAAGTGGTCAGCAAGGTGAGCAATGGCTGATTGGCCGACGATCGCCTCGCTCGCCACTGCCGGGGGCACACTGGTATTGGCAGGAGCCACGTTTGCGGCCGTGCGTTCGGCGAACCGCGCCGCACGGACGTCGGAACGATCGTTGATGGCAGGGCTGCGTCCGCTGCTGCTGCCGGCGCGGTTGCAGGACCCGCCTCAGAAGGTGATGTGGCAAGACCAGCACTTCGCCCACGTGCCAGGCGGGAAAGCTGTGGCCGAGGAGGTCGATGGCGTCATCTATCTGGCCGCCGCGGTGCGTAACGCGGGGCAGGGTGTGGCCGTGTTGCACGCGTGGTACTGCTTCGCCGGCTGGCGGACTGGTGGGGACAATCGTCCGACGCCGGAGGAGGACTTT
>JAENVT010000187.1 GCA_016650435.1 Ilumatobacteraceae bacterium | reverse complement strand
GCGTTCGATGCCGATGGTCCGCTGCCGACGGCATTCGGAGGAATCGAGGCCGGCGCCAAGAACAACGGCCGGTTGACGTTCGCTGCCAACCTTCACGGCAATCCCGCAATCTCGATTCCTGCGGGCACACTCGATGGTCTGCCCATCGGATTGCAGATCGTCGGACGCCACTACAGCGAAGAGTTGCTCCTCGATCTGGCACTGTCGGTCGAGCGCGCCCGGCCGTGGCCATTGGTCGCGCCGGATTCGCCGCGGTGACAGACGTCAAGCCGACGTTCACCCGCC
This sequence comes from Ilumatobacteraceae bacterium, assembly GCA_016650435.1. The sequence continues at coordinate 3,783 of JAENVT010000187.1, read as the reverse complement.
TCGATCGACAGCAAAGGCTGTTGGCAGTCGGGTTGGTGCTCGGCGTCACGATGGTCGCCTTCGAGATCACGGCGGTGCTCACCACGCTGCCGACGATCACCGATCAGCTCCACGGAGACTCGCTCTACGGCGTGGCGTTGGCGTGCTACACGCTGGCCAACTTGGTTGCGCTCGTAGTCACCGGCGAGTTGACCGATCGCTTCGGTCCGGCAAAGCCGTATCTGGCCAGCCTGGCCGTGTTCGCCGGTGGACTGATCGTGGCAGCAACGGCGCGAAGCATGGCATTGGTCGTCGTCGGGCGCACGCTGCAGGGCGCCGGCACGGGTGGGCTGGCTCCGATCGCCTACGTGCTGGTGAAGCGGGCGTTTCCCCACGACCGGCAGCCGAGCATGTACGCCTACCTCTCGGCCGGATGGGTGTTGCCAAGCCTCATCGCCCCGGCGATCGCCGGCACGATCACCGACGGACTCGGATGGCGATGGGTGTTCTGGTTGCTGTTGCCGCTGATACCCGTTGTCGCAATCATCACGGTTCGACCGATGCGCGCCTATGTCTCCAGTGGCAGCGGCGTGATTCGACACTCGCGAATCGGCGCGGCGATCCTTGCTGCGGCGGGCATCGGCACGTTGGTGACATCCCTGCAATTCAGGAACCCATTGGCTGCCGTCGGCGGCTCTGTCGCCGGCCTCGCGATCGGGGTACCGAGCTTGCGGCGGCTGCTACCCGCCGGCGTGCTCCGAGCCGTTCGCGGCTTGCCTGCGGTCGTGGCTTGTCGCATCATCGCCACGGCCGCTTTTCTCGGGGCGGACAGCTTCATCCCGCTCGCAGCTGACCGGATTCACGGCGCGTCGCCGACCAAGCAAGGCTTCGTGATCATCGGCGCCTCGTTGAGCTGGACAGGCGGCCAATGGTTTATCGCCCGTCATCCCGACGTCGATCCGCGACGCGCTGTCCGTTGGGGATTCGCCACGATGGCTGTCGGCCTGGGTGCCAGCGTGCCGGTCCTGGCGGCGGGATGGCCGTTGTGGGCGACCTTCTTCGGCTGGGCGATTGGGGGCTTCGGGATGGGGCTGCTGTTCAACCCGACCACGGTGACGGCCATGTCTCATGCCGACGAGGGCGCCGAGGGTCTGGTGAGTAGCCAGGTCAACCTGGCAGATGCCGTCGGATTCTCGACGATGGGAGGCATCGGTGGTGCCATGGTCGCGTTGTCGCAACGCACGAGCCTCTCTCTGCCGGGTGCGCTCGGCATCAACTTCGCACTAGCCATCGCCTTGGCACTACTCGGCGTGTTCTGCGCCCGCCGGGTCGCCGCCCGCTAGACAGGGGGGAGTGGAGTGTTTCACGCCCACCCGGGTGCCTGAGGACACTCCACTCATTGGACCTTGGCAGGCGCAGGCAGCAGCCAGAACGACAAGTCGCCGACCGGGTGCTCGCCGATCGACACCTGCACATCGACCTGGCCGGGACGCGGGAATTGGATCGAGACGAGGTCGATCACCTGCGGCACGTTGATCCCCTCGCCGGGATACGCACCCGACACGGCGTTGAGTTGGATCGCCACCTCCGCATTGGCGATCACCTCAGCGGTGTCGGGATACTTCAGCCGCACGTGAACCTGGTGCGACTGGCCGAGCGAGGCAGCGGGGAGGTGCACGACCATTGCCAGGTGCAAGCGCGGATTGGCCGGGTAGTTGCTCTGCACAACCCGGCTGACGCCGCCTGAACTGACGAACAGCAGACCTTCGCGGACCTGGGCGAAATCGCAGAGCAGCAACGTGGTCAGGCGCGGCGTCACGCCGATGACCCTACCGATCAGCTGGCCGGAAGGGATTGCTTCGTGGTCAACACCGGTTCGAACAGATCGCCGAGCCGATCGACGCGATCGAGGACGTCGCGATAGTCGAACTTCAAGTCGGCATCACCGGCTGCACCGGCCTCGATCTCCGCCCAGCTGACCGGGGTCGACACGGTCGGCTCCGGCCGGGCGCGCATCGAGTACACACCAATCGTCGTCTTGAACCGGGCGTTCTGACTCCAGTCGACGAAGATCTTTCCCGGGCGTTGAACCTTGGCCATGATCGTCGTTACCCGGTCGCGATGCTGGCGTTCAAGGACCTGCCCCACCGCGAGCGCGAAGTCGGCAGCACGTTCGTGAGTGCACGGGGTGTTCAGCGGCACATACATCTGCATGCCCTTCGACCCCGACGTCTTGCACCAGCCCTCCAGCTCTACGGCAGCCAGAACCTCACGGACCCACAGCGCAATCTCGCAGCACTCTTTGATCGCTGCCGGCGCGCCGGGATCGAAGTCGAAGACCATCGCCAACGGTGTGTCCAAATCGTCCGAAGCGGCCATCGGCACGTGCAATTCCAACGCAGCCATGTTCGCTGCCCACACCAACGCCGCGGGTTCGTCGAAGCGGCAATAGCCAATGTCACCAGTGTGATCGCCGGGCCCCAGCGCAGTCGGTATCCACGACGGCCGGTGCTTCGGGCAGCGCTTCTCGAAAAACCCGGGCGTCTGCACGCCGTTGGGAAACCGCTTCAGCGTGATGCACCGCCCGGCGAGGTGCGGCACCATCACCGGAGCAATGCGTGCGTAGTACTCGATCGCTTCGCCCTTCATCGTGCCGGTCTCGGGGTAGAGCACCTTGTCGAGGTTCGACAGCGACAACTCGCGCCCGCCCACCCTGACCACGGTCCCACCGCTCATCCCCCGACCCTACGCGAGGTCTGGCTCACATGTGAGCCCGATCATGCGCACGGCGCGACACCGGGTTCACATGTGAGTCGCCGGCGCCGGTTCTGGCTCACTTGTGAGCCCAATCACGCGCCGTGCGCGACACCCGCCTCACATGTGACTCGAGTTTCACACGGGTAGTGCCGGTCGTGGGTGAGACGGTACGCCGAAGGCGTACCGGCTCACGCAGACTTGCGGACTCGGCGGGGTTTGGCTTTGGAGTCGGAGCCGACGACTTCGAGATCGGGTCCCCCGGCTGGATGGCGACCACGGGCGGCTTTGGCTGCCTTCACGCTGGCCTCGAGTGCGGCCATCAGATCGACAACCTGCGGCGCCGCGGCAGCGGGGGCCGGAGTCTCGAACACCTCGCCGGCAGCCTTACGTTCGATCAGGTCGAGCACCTGCTCGCGGTAGGCATCGCGATACTTCGACGGATCGAAGTCGGCCGACAACGACTCGACCAACGCCTCGGCCATCTTCACTTCTTTCGCACTGACCTCGATCTCGTCGAGCACTGCCAGTTCGTCGATCGAGTCGACCGATACGACTTCATCGGCGAAGACCATCGTGCTCATCAACAGCGTGCCTTCCGAGGCCCGCACGGCGGCGACGTACTGCTTGTTGCGCATCACGAACCGACCGATGGCAACTTTGCCGGCGGACTCCATCGCCTGGGCCAGCAGCGCGTACGGCTTGGGGGTCTTGTCGGGGGCGAGGATGTACGGCGAGTCGAAGTACACCGGATCGATCTCGTCGAGATCCACGAACTCTTCGAGGTCGATGCTCTTCGTCGCAGACGGGATGAACGGCTCGAGCTCATCCGGGTCGACGACGACATATCGGCCCTTGCTGATCTCGTAGCCCTTGACGATGTTCTCGTCGGGCACGTCCTCGCCGGTGTCGGCCGAGACCTTCTTCAGGCGGATGCGGCTGAGGGTGCGCTCGTCGAGCTGATTGAACGACACGCTCTTCTTGCTGACGGCATGGAACATCTTGATGGGGATGGCTACGAGCCCGAAACTAATCGTCCCGCTCCACACT
>JAENVT010000186.1 GCA_016650435.1 Ilumatobacteraceae bacterium | reverse complement strand
GTCATCGTGCTGTTCCATAGCGCTGACGCAACCCAGCCGCTTGATCTCACGCCACCGACCGTGGCACCGGTCGTCGCTGCAACTGTCGACCCGAATGTTCTCATAGGTCTTTCCACGCAAGATGCGTCGAATCTGTTGACTACAGCGGGGTTTGTCGTTGCACTGAACCCGGTCGACGCCGCTGGCGTACCCGCGGGCATCGTGACGGGTGTCGATCCCAGCGGGCAGGTCCCCCCAGGGGCAACAGTGACGCTCAACGTCAGCAATGGCGCAGTGGCGACCACCTCCACGACCGCAACTACGAGCCCCGGCAATGACAAGAAGAAGAAAGATCATGGCAATGGGAACGACTAAAGATTGCGACCATTCGGTGGGTGCCTCGGCGCTGACCATCCATGGCGTGCCGAACCGGTCGACGCACATGCCGAACATGGGCGAAAAGAAGGTCGGGGCAATCGGCAGGGTGATGTTCCCGCCGTCCGCCAAGGCGTCGAACACACGCTTGGCCTCATCCACTTCGGCAACTGCATAGTTCACTTGCATCCCTTGAACTGGGCCGAACTTGTCGGTGGTGGGATCGTCGGAAGCCATCAACAGATCGTCGCCAAGCGTCAGTGCGCGCAGTATTGCGAGCACGCGGCGCTACCACAGTGAACGGCGTGGAATGTTCTGAGTGCGTCGGGCTGAGTATTCTGCGCAAGTCGTCGTGGAGGGTTATGGGCTGATCACCTATTTGTCGGATCGGTCAGATCACCGCTACCAGGATCATCAACCAGGTAGTGGCACGAGCCGAGACTGTCCCGGCTCTTTCGTGGTTGTGTTCCGGGGCGACACCGTCTGCGAACATCGGTTCGGTCAGCCGGAATCTCTTAGACCGATCATTCGGTCGAACCATGCGGTATCGGGTATGGCCGGCGCGCTGTGATTCTCGAAAGCGGTCACGAGAGTTTCTCGCGTTGCGAGGTAGCCATCGACGACCAACTGCAGTACGACGTTGGTACCCAAACCATTCAGCGTCGTCGCGGCTTTCGGCCTGTCACCTCGTATCCGCGCCAACTCCTGTTCGGCTTGTGACAGTTCGGCCCTGTAGGAGGCTCCGATTTGGTCCCAGTGGGTGCCTAGGCCCGAGCTTGTCCAATTGTCCGCGATCTCGCCCGGCCCAACCATCCCGACGATGAGTTCGAGCGGAGGCGATGAACCAGGCGTCTCATTCCAGGTCATGGGGGGTTGGGGCCAGTCCACATGCCACCGCTCCGGGTTGAGAATCATCCGGTCGCGTGCCGCTGTGAGCGCGGGCCGACGCGCCGCAACTGTGCTTGCGTACGAGGTGAGCATCGCTCGCAGTGCGGTGTCCAGAGTCGAAAGCACGGGAATCCATAAAGTTCGCATTCGTCGATGGATCAATGGTGCGGATGCGTCAATCACCAGCCGGACGCCACCGGACGGAGCTGCGCCGTCGGCCGCCATTATCGCAGCGGTGACCCCTTCGGCATTGCTGATGCGGGTCCACTCGGCGCTCAAGATCTCGGAGCGGAATCGGCTCCAATCGGTACCGAGGTTGTTCCAGATTCCACCGTCTGTAAGCCATATTGCGCGTGGTTCCCCTACCTGGTCTGGCCAGCTTTCAAGCTTGAGTCGGACCGGAGGCATGAGTGGAGGAAGGGCAGTCGAGGCGCGAACGGCAGTCGAAAGCCGGACTGATCGGCCGGGACGAAGACCCCAGGTAGGGCTAAACGTTCGTCCTTTCGAACGGCCGGACATGCAGAACGGCTCACCGGTGCAAAGATCGGTCGCGGCGATGACATGGTCCACCGTTCGGTCCGCGAGGTCACCGATCCTCTGGTATTGCGCCGACCGACAGTAGTTCCGCGCGAGCCAACGCGTGACTACGTGACCTCGAGCCTGAATAACTACCGCAGCCGCAAGCACGGTCGCAACCAGGACAGGCAAATCGCCACGACTCAATGGCCAGTCAGCAACAATCCTCGTGCCGGCGAATACAACCGCGGCCACCAGTAGAGCCAACCAGAGCGCGAAGTACACGTTCTTCAGCGACACCAGGCTGGTTCGGCAAAGATGAGAAGCGAGCCCTTGAGCGCACGGCGCGAACTCCTCCGCGGAGTTGAGCTTGGCATAGTCAATGGTCTGGGCAATCCAAGCGTTGGTGATCGAACCCCCGGATACAGAGACGATCGAATCGACGCGCTTGTTCAGACCAGAGTGCACAAGGTAGAGCAGCGATCCGAGCGAGAAGGCAGAAGCACGATAGCCACCACCGGACAGGGCAAGCTCCAACCGCTCGTCGAACTCCGGGCCGGTCGGGGCCCGCTCCACAAATCCGACGGGAAGCCAAACGGACGCGGTGGCGGTCATCATGGGAGGTGTTAGTCCTCGATCGGCAGCGAACCGGGATCCTTGCCTATGCAGATCCGCCGCTCGGAACCACCGGGCGGTGTGCGTCGGTCCTTCGTCCCCGAGGCCGTGACCGAGTGCCTCGAGCAACGGAGTGTGAGTGGGATCGATCACCTCGACATCGACTGCTTCTGAGATCAGACACCACGGACAGGCGATGCTTGCCCTCGCGAGCGCCCCTACGGTCGCTGCGTGAAGTCCGTCGCCCTCACCGTAGTGGTCGACTAACACCAGGAGTCCAAAAGGCGAGGATGAATGAAGCAACGTCGTGAGGACTTGGCTCAGTGTGGTGGGCGGCGGACCTGCCACGACGATGTCATCGGCGAGCAGCTGATGGCGTCCGGATACATAGCACAACGTATAGCCGCGCTCGGGAACACTGGCGGCCGCTCGATTGATATCGTCAACAAGGTCTGTGCCGGTGACATCGAACGAGGTGAAGACGCGAGTTGTGTACCCGGTCGAAGGACGCGCCGTGAGCTGGCGATACATGGTTGCCGCCACCTGGGGGGCGTTTGTGTCCGCTGTGAGGACCAACGCCGAAAACGAGAGACCCTCGTCACCCTCGAATGCCCAACCCATTCGCAATGGTCTAGCACCACATTCTGCAAGCGATTTGCGAGCAGACGACGACCGGCGTCCTTAGAGAGGACACGAATCGTCCCCCTAACAGTGCCGGAGCGGCTGTCGAGCACGCCGCCGAACTCGCCAACTTGGTAGGTGCCGAACTGCGTATCGTCGCCGTGCACCGCGTCTACCCCAGTGCTCACTCGCTGACGCAGTTCGCCTCACGGTCGATTCCCTTCAACCAGGCCTTATTGGCAGCCCCAACGGGATTCGAACCCGTGCCGCCACCTTGAGAGGAAGTTGCCCTGCGTCCATCGAGTGTTGCCCAGGACTGCCCTGTGTTGTGATGTACCAGCTCAGAATACTGCACGATCAACAGACGGGCTCTGACCTGGACGGGCATACCTGCCGATCCAGTAGCAAACCCAGTAGCAAACATTCTCTCTGGTGCGTGCTGCTCACCAACGGTCAATACCCCCGCCGGTCGGTGGATTGAGCGCTGTGGCAGACACCCGTGACGGCCTCTTCCTCACCTGCGTGCCATGTGAGGGCCGTGGTGCCCGGCGTCAGCGGTTGGTCAGGGCGGCACCGGCTGCGCGTTGCTTGATACGAGGAACTCGCCGCCTACCACACGAGGATTGGATTCGCTCGATATCACCGCTATGGCATCCGATCGTAAGGGTCCGTGATGGCGGGCGCCCTTCCGCAGCCTTTCGTGGCAGCGAGCAGACCCCCGGCGCTAGATGTGCTCCGTGCGTGTTGTTCCGCGTACGGACAAGCTGGTGGTCACGAGATACGCGCGCAGAACGCGCGGGTGCGAGCTAGATCGTTCCGATGGGGATGGTTGCGGTTCTGCGGGCGGCTGCGCACGTGATGATGTTGTTGGTGCGGCCGCACAGCCACGCCAGTGCTTGTCGGAGGTCGTGAACGACGATGACGGCGATGGTTCCTGGGTGGCCAGCAGCCTTTCGGCCTGCTTGTTCGTATCCGCTGACGTTGAGCCATTCGCCGACGGTGAAGCCGACGTCGGGGTTGCGGGTGTGCTGAGATTCGACGATGGTGACATGCTCGATCAACTCTGGCGCGCTGGTCGTGAAGATCACGTCGGGTCGGGTGAGCACGGCTGCAGCGACTTTGGCGTCGAGCCCTGACGCCGGGGTGACGACTCCGTCGGACCCGACGCCACCTGTGCCGGCGATGCGTAGGTTGCCGACGAGTTTTCCTGGAGTCAGTAGATCGATGTAGGCGAGGGTGAAAATCAACCCGGCTGAGGATCCGCTGTCGTTGCCGGTCCGGACGCGGGCCCAGCTTGGTAGTTGGTTGGATGATGCAAGATCGCTGTCTGCTCCGAGTGCTTCATTGGCCAGGCGCCAGGCCAGGTTCTCGCTCCGCACGATGTCAGATTGAGGATCTCGGGTGGTAGCGGCGTAGTGCTCGAAGACTTGCAGGCGGCTGCCACCGTCGACGTAGGCGAGCCGGTACCACACGGACATTGCGGTGTTGAGGTCGGCGTTGTCGAGTTCGATCCGGGCGGCACGACCACCGCGGCGCACCCCGTCTTCTGTGTGCCAGACCCAGGGGGCAGGCACATCGATGACTGGATCGACTCCAACCGCGGGCTCGGCGGCCGCGGTCGGGACGTTCCCCGCAAGTCCGTCTCCGGCCAGCAGCGCGAACAGGATTGCGTACGAGATGAACTTGGTTGCCATGCCTGCACCGTGAGCGGGAAAGCCTCACAAGACCGCGACAGCGGGTTGCAGTTCGTCAACACCATCGCTGCACGCTGGGGTCGAGTCGAGTCGCAAGACGCGTTGTTGACGATCTGTAAACGCGTTCTGTGACGATGCCTTACGATCCATCAGAGGACTTGGGAGGCTGGGATGCGCTTTGGGGTGCTCGGTTCGGTCGAGGCCAAACTTGACGATGTCGTTGTCAGCGTTGGTGGTCCTCAGCAACGACGGCTCCTCGCCCTCATGTTGTCAAGGCCGGGACAGTCCATCTCTGTGGATCGCCTGGTTGAGTGCCTGTGGCCGGATGGGCTGGCACCAGATGGTGCGCCACGAGCAGTGATGACCTACGTGTCAAGGCTTCGTGGGGCGCTCCTCGAATCGTCGATCACAACGGTTCCGGGTGGGTATCAGCTTGACCTCGGTGACTCGCTGGTCGATGCACAACAGTTCGAGGAACTGCTCTCGGCGGCTGGGATCGCAGAGCCCGGGCGGGCTGTCGAGCTGTACGATCGAGCGCTCGCTTTGTGGCGCGGCAGCCCGTACGGCGAGTTCGGCGGAGAGTGGTGGGTGCTCACCGAGGCCAATCGGCTCAGCGAGTTGCGGGTTGTCGCATTGGAAGAGAGAGCCGAGGCGCTCCTTGCCCTCGGCCATCACCATCGGGCGATTCCCGAGCTGGGGCGGCTGACCGGCGATCATCCGTTGCGCGAGCGGCCCGTGTCGTTGCTGATGCGGGCGTTGTTCAGCACCGGCCGCCGAGCCGACGCGTTGCGCGCCTACCAGGCGTTTCGCACTCGGCTCGCCGAGGAGACGGGGCTGGATCCTTCCGACGATCTGGTCGCGCTGGAACGCTCGCTGGCGTCAGGTGCCCCGGTTGCCAATGTGAGTGGTCGGGCCAGGCTGCTGCGTGGTTACGCCGTCCATGAGGTGCTCGGCGAGGGTGCGTTCGGTCGGGTGTTCGCGGCGACGCAGCCGGGCACGAATCGTGAGGTGGCGATCAAATCGATCCGTCCCGAACTGGTGGACAGCCCGGAGTTCATTCAACGGTTCGAGGCCGAGGCACAGCTGGTTGCCAGGCTCGAACATCCCCACATAGTTCCGCTGTACGACTACTGGCGCGAACCGGGCGGCGCCTACCTCGTGTTCCGTCTCCTCACGGGAGGCACCGCACTCGGCGCTCTCGCGAGCGACGGTCCGTTCAGTGTGGCGCGTGTCAGCCGCGTCGTCGAAGAGGTCGGCAGCGGTCTGTTGGCAGCCCACGCCGCCGGAGTCGTGCATTGCGACATCAAGCCGTCGAACGTGCTGTTCGACGAGACGGGGAACGCCTACCTGTCGGATTTCGGCATTGCCGTCACATCCTGGACGCAATCCCTGGCGAGAGATCGTACCCGGGTGTATGGGCCACCGGAGCTCTCCGACCGCACAGGTGACACCGTTCAGTCCGACATCTTCAGCTTCGGCTGCATGCTCTGGGAGCTGCTCACCGGGAGGTCGCCGTTGACGTTGATGCAAACCCCGACCAGCTCCCGCCTGCCGAGCCTCACCGGCTTGATCGAGGAGCGGTGCGAGCTGCTCGATGCCGTCCTCGCTACGGCAACCGCACCGCGAGCTGAAGCGAGATACGACTCGCTGGCCGAATTCATCGTCGCCTGGCGTGACGCCGTTGGTCGGCCGGGGGGCGTGTTGACCCCCCTGGGTTCGCAATTGGCAAAACCTGACTCGTCACGACGGCGGGCGGCTCGGGCGCTGAGCACCGAGGTGACGTCGACGGTCAACCCGTACAAGGGTCTCCGTGCCTTCGGCGAAGCAGACGCCGCCGACTTCTTCGGCCGTGCCGACGTCGCCGTCGCGTTGCGCGACACGCTGGCCGCCAAGAAGTTCGTCGCCGTGGTCGGCCCATCCGGGTCCGGGAAGAGCTCGCTGGTGTATGCCGGGCTGATACCGCTGCTTCGTCACGGCGGTACTCGAGTGGCGACGATGGTCCCGGGTGATCGACCCACCGTCGCGTTGGGTCAAGCGCTCCGCGAGATCGCCGCGACCGACAACTCGACGACCAATCCGGCCGACTGGTTCAGCGGCGCGGTCGGTGACGGCGCCGGTCCGATCGTGTTGATCGTCGACCAGTTCGAGGAATGCTGGACCCTCGCCGATGCGGCCGAACGAGAGCGGTTCCTGAGCACCATTCTGGTTGCCGGCGAGTTCGGGATCCGTTGCGTGGCGACGGTCAGAGCTGACCTCTATGACAGACCGCTGCAGCACGGGTTGATCGGCCAGCTGGTCGCGGATGGAACGTTCGCCGTGCCTCCGTTGAGCCCGCAGTCCTTGGAGCAGGCCATCGTCCGACCGGCCGAACGGTACGGCGCCACCTTCGAGGAAGGCGTCGTCACGGCGATCGTGGCCGAGACGAACGCCCAACCCGCCGGGCTGCCGCTGCTGCAGTTCGCAGTGGCGGAGATGTACGAGCGTCGCGTCGACAACCACATCACCGCCACAACCTTTCAGCAGCTTGGGGGCCTCGGCGGTGCAATCGGGCGTCGGGCCGAAGCCATCTACGGAGCACTCAGCGAGGAAATGAAAGCTCACACCCGTCAGCTCTTCGGCAGGCTGGTCGCACCGGGCCACGGCACTCCCGACACTCGCCGGCGGGCCCGCTTCGGGGAGTTGTCAGAACCCGAGCGCGCCGTCGCCGACCGATTCGTCGAAGCCCGACTGCTGGTCGCCGACCGCGACCTCGCCACCCGCGAGCCCGTGATCGAGGTCGCCCACGAAGCGCTGCTCAGCAACTGGCCACGGCTGCGCGAATGGCTGGAGATCGACCGTCGATGGCTCGCCCAACTACAACACCTCGCAACCGCAGCGCGGACTTGGGACGAGGCCGGTCGACCCGACGGAGAGCTCTACCGCGGCTCACGCCTCGAAGGCGTCCTCGAAGCCCTCCCGGAGCGAGGAGATCAGCTCAACGCGGAAGAGCGCTCCTTCGTCGAGGCCAGCCGTACCGTCCGAGACGCGGTTCGAGACCGCGAGCGTCGCACGGCGCGCCGCTTGCGGCGGCTGCTGACGACGACGGCATGCCTACTCGCACTCGCACTGGTGGCGGGCGCTATCGCGTTCACCCAGCGTCAGAACGCCCGAACCGCAGAGGTCAGCGCAGAGCAGACGACCCTCGCCAGTCGTTTGCTCTCGTTGCGTTCGTCGCAACGCGACCTCGCCGCTCTGCTCGCCGTGGAGGCCTGGCGACGATCGCCCAAGGTGACGTCGAAGGCGGCCCTGTTCGGAACCTTCACCTTCGACCCGGGGTTCCTCGGCTATCTCCACTTCGCCGGCGCTAATACTGCGGCTGTTGCAATTCCCGGGATGACCAAGCTTGTCGTCACCAGCTCGAAGAGAAACGGTGAGCCCGGATTCGAGCCAGGTCAAGTCGTCGACGTGCTGTCGGGGGATGCAGGAGTGCAGCTCGAGGCGATTATGCAGGGGACGGTTGTCAGTCAGTGGATCGAGGTCAGCACCAGCGGCCGCGTTGCCGCCGCCATGGAGGAAGAATTCGGTCCGAATGGGCTGCACCGCGTTGCTGCAGCATTCGATCTCTCCACCGGGCGCAAGATCGGTCGAACGATCGAGCTCTCCGGCACGACCGCGTGGTCGATGGTCGCCGTCGACGCCACCGGGGCACAGCTTGCTATTGGTGCGGACGACCGGGGTGCGGCCACTGTCTACGACACGAGCAGCGGCAAGGTGGTGGCTGAGCTCCCCGCGCTGGCATACGAACCCCACGCGGACCCTGGATTGACCGGCGCCCTCGGCTATGGACCCGACGGCCGCTTGTATCTCGGTTCGACCGCCGACCATCTCCGCGTGTTCGATCCGGTGACGTTCGACATGGTGGCCGACATCAAGGTGCCGGACGATTCGACAGGTGGCTTGATGAAGTTCAGCCCCGACGGGGGAACGCTCGTGGCCCGCGGTCGGATCAGGGATCCTCTGACGGATGCTCCGCGAATCTCCATCGCCCGGATCGATCTCCCCACCAGGAGCGTGGTATGGAGCATCAACGGTAGCGACGAAGGGATTAGTGAATGCGGTGAATGGACCTTCTCGCTGGCCATGGACCGCTTGTGGTGCGGCACCAACTTCGGCGTCATCCATGAGCGATCACTGGCGACGGGAGAGATCACCGGCCGAACGATCGAGAGCCAGCGCGGCAGCAGCCAGAGTCTCGAGCTGATGGATGTCGGTGGTGCCAGCATTCTCGTCGTCGTCGACGGCGAAGCCGGACTCATCGGTCGCTGGCGAGTGGACGGTGGGGGCCCCATCCAGCGACTCGTCGCCGCCGGTCGGGTCCTCATCTCGGCGCAGGCCGATAGCAAGACGGTGTTAGTAGGTAAACCGAACGGCGGCGTTCCGCCGTTCGACCTCGACTACGCGCTGTGGGACACGGCCTCCGACACGCTGACGCAGGCCCTTCCAGACATCGTCTGGGGCGGTGGGCAGGGGAACATCATCTACGGCGCTTTCAGCGATGGAACGATCGGCACGTACAACGTCACCACGAAACAACGTCGATCGTTTGGGTACCCCTTGAATCGCGACGACATGCCGTCGGCCAAGAACATCAGTCGCGACGGCGCCCTCCTACTGCTCGGCTATTCCGACGGGCACGTCGTCGAACTCGACGTGGCGACCGGCGAAACCGTCGTGAGGTTCTCCGGCGACGGGAGACAGGTCGAACACGTGGTCATCACCGACGATCATTCCCGGATCTACGTCTCCGGGCAAGGTCTGTACGCCCTCAACGCTACAACGGGCGAGGTCGTCGCCAGCAGCAACAACCGCAGCCTCGGCAACGTGGCCATCAGTCCACAAGGCGTCCTCGTGGCCTCGGCGCACGACGGCGGTATCGGCATCTACGAACCCGACACGCTCGTCCAGACGGCCTCGCTCGCAGGAGCACGCGGGTTCGTTTCGCAACTTCGGTTCTCCGAAGACGGCAACGTCTTACTCGCATCGGGCGATGATGGAACTCTCTCGATGTACGACGTCCGCACCCGCGTTCGCCTCGGTGATGCCGCACCGGTCGGACGGCCCGGAACCAACGCGCCGGTCGACCTCCGTGAAGACGGGGTCGAGGCGGTCATTCCCTCCCTCAGGGTAGATGGGGCGGCCGTGTGGGATCTCAACCCGGAGCATTGGGTAACTGCGGCGTGCTCGGTCGCTCGACGCAACCTGACACGCGACGAGTGGTCGACGTACATCGGCGATCTCGGCGGCTACCGAGCCACGTGCCCCGAGTTCCCTGCGCCTCCAGGGACTCCGTAGCCCCGCGATGACCAATCCGTAGCGGCGAGTGCAAACGTCGCCGATTCCACGAGAATCGGGCTCGCGTCGGTTGCGCGCGATTTCGGGGCCCAAGGCATGATTACGAACCTCCGATGCGCCGTTCGCGAAACTTCGGGCATCTGACCAATCGCCAGCGTTTGCGCACGACGGTCCCCCAGCCCGAGAGCACAGATCGGCGCTTATTCCGGTGACCACGCGATTCGCTCACCGGCGTCCGTGATCCAGACGATCGAGCCGGACATACTGTGAATGGTGGCGACAGACACGGAGCCGGCGTTCCGCGCTCCGCACTCTCGGGTGTCCCAGAATGCGCGCCGACTAGGTGGCACGAGCATCACCAATGTCCTGTCTGGGATAGTTGACGCGCGGCGCAGCACGACTTCGCACCGTCGGCTGCCTCGCTCTGATGAGCGGCTGGCGTACGTTCCTGGCTCTCCAGGCTGTGCTCGATATCTCACCGTTTGCGGCCAGTACTTGAGATGTAACCGCTTCGACCCCTAACAGGAGCCTCGAGGTCGTGTCTCGAGGTCGGCGGCACGGATCAATCCAGTAGCAAACGCGCTCGACAGGGCGTCAATAGTCAACAACAAACTACTGTTGAGCAGGCCTTATTGGCAGCCCCAACGGGATTCGAACCCGTGCCGCCACCTTGAGAGGGTGGTGTCCTAGGCCACTAGACGATGGGGCCTCGTAGCCCCAGCACACTACCAACGGGCCCGGTGGGTGCCAACCGAAAACGGACGAAGGCCGGCGCTGTGGCCGACCTTCGAGACGTGCAAAATGTAGTGCTTGAGCTGGGGAACAAGGACTCGAACCCTGAATAACAGTACCAGAAACTGCTGTGTTACCAATTACACCATTCCCCATCGGGGCAAGCCCGTGGAACCGCAAGTCTAACAACCGACCGCGATCGGTCACACGCGTCAGTCAGCCGGTGATCGACAGCAATCGCTTGAAACTGATGATCCGTCCGAGGGCGATTCCGGCGGCTTCTTGCATCTCTTTTGCGGTCGCCTCTTTGCCTCGCACCGGGCTCGTGCGCGTCGGCGACACGTAGGCGACGAGTCCGAGTTCTTGGGCGATCAACCGTGAGCGCAACGAGTGAAACGGATCGCTGACCAGCAGAACGCGGAACAGTCCGCGCTGATGCAACATCGTGGCGACTCCGTCCAGCGAGGCATACGAGCTGTGCCCGCGCGACTCCTGCAAGATCGCCTCGGCCGGTACACCGCGTTCGATCAGGTAGTCGGCCGATGCTTCGGCCTCAGTGAATCGGTCGCCTGGTTGATTGCCGCCGGTGACGACCATCACCTTGGCGACGCCCGCTGACCACAAGTCTGCTGCATGATCAAGCCGGGCCGCGAGTTGCGGTGACGGGCGACCGTCATATTGCGCGGCACCCATCACGACGATGGCGTCGACCGGGCGGGCCTGATCGCTGCGTCCCACCGAATGCACTTGATAGAGGGTCACGGTGTAGTACGAGATGGACAGCAACACGAACGCGATGCCGCCGACGAGGAGACGGCGTGGCCAGTTGCGCTGTCGAGCGATTGGGATACCGCCCACCGGCGTCGGGTCGGCGAACGCGACGGCCGCGGTTCCGTGCGCCGGAGTGTGGCCCCACAGAGGATCGAGATCGCTCACGCCGATGCCGCCATCGTCAACCGCCTGAGCACTTCCTCCCGCCCCAGCACCTCGAGTGCCTCGAACAATGGTGGCCCGACGGTTCGCCCGGTGACGGCGACGCGAATCGGCGCCTGTGCCTTACCTTTCTTCAGACCGTGCTTCTCGCCCACAGCCTCGACCGTGTCCTTGAGGACAGCTGCATCCCATTGTGTCAGTTCTCGGTACGCCTCGGTCGTCTCGGCGAGCACCGCTTTGGAGCCCGGCAACGACATCGTCTTGTCCCAGGCTTGCTCGTCGACAACCGGATCGGCCAGGAAGACGAAGTCGATGACACCCGGTACCTCTGCCAATGTGTTGGCTCGCGACTGTACGACGGGGGCCAATGCGGCGAACTTGGCCGGATCGAATCGGTTGGGGGGCCATGGCACGCCGTCGGCTCGGAGGAACGGCTCGGAGGCGGCGATGAACTCGCCGGTCGACAGCTTGCGGATGTACTCGCCGTTGAACGCCGTGAGCTTCTTCACATCGAAGAACGCTGGCGAATGGTTGACGTCCTCCAGTCGAAAGTCGCGTTCGATCGCCGACCACGGAACGATCTCGTCGTCGCCCGGCGGCGACCATCCCAGCGTCATCAGATAGTTGACCATCGCCTCGGCGAGAAAACCCTCTGCCCGGTACTGCTCGACAGCCACCTTGTCGCGCCGCTTCGACAACTTCTTGCGTTGCTCGTTGACCAGCAGGGGCACGTGCGCCCATACCGGCGGCTCGTGCCCCAGCGCCTGCCACAACAGCTGTTGCTTTGGTGTGTTCGGAAGGTGCTCCTCGGCGCGCACGACGTGCGAGATGCGCATCTCCATGTCGTCGACGACGTTGGCGAGCAGGAACATCGGTGTCCCGTTGCCACGCACCAGCACGAAATCTTCGATCGTCGAATGCTCGAAAACCACATCGCCGCGCACAAGGTCGTGCACCGTTGTTGCACCCTCTGGAATTCGGAAGCGAAGCACCCGACCGGGCCCAGGGCCTAGGGCGCGGTCTCGGGAGTAACCGTCGTATCCACTGGCGCCGGTCGCTTTGGCGCGCGCTTGAATCTGCTCCGAGGTGAGGTCGCAGTAGTACGCCGCCCCGGCCTCGAACAGTCGCTCGGCCGCAGCGAGATGTGCCTCGGCATAGTGACTTTGGAAGTAGGGACCTTCGAACGCCGGGGCATCGGCCTTGATGCCGAGCCAGTCGAGCGCTTCGATGATCCCCTGCGTCCATTCTGGCTGGTTGCGGGCCTCGTCGGTGTCTTCGATCCGCAGTACGAAGGTGCCGCCGAGACGATTGGCCAGCGCCCAGTTGTACAGCGCCGTACGCGCTCCGCCGACGTGGAAGAAGCCGGTCGGCGATGGCGCGAATCGGAATCGAGGGCCGCTGCTCATGTGCTGTCCACCCTACCGGTCACACCGTTTGGCGTCGGCGGCACCCCCGGCGCCCGTGCCGACGCGGATCAGGCAGTGGCCGGGCGTTGGGTGATCAGCACCAGGTTGCGCAGTTGGCGCAAGGCGACCGACAGCGTGGTCAGGTCGTAGGCATCGGTACGACGTACCTCGGCGAACATTGCCAGGGCCCGGGAGACGATGCGTTCGTTGGCCGCTACCCACGCGGCCGCTCCCCCGACGTACAGCGCATCGTCGGCGAGGTCGGCGAGCGCGCCCATCAGGTCGTCGCGCAATGCCGAGCGGGCCTGTGTCTGCCAGCGGTCATTGCGCGGCAGCATGCCAACCGCATCCCACAACCATCCGAGGTCCAGCGCGTCGAACACCTCCCAATACGCCGTTGCAGTTTCGCGGACGGTCAAGTGCTGTCGAATTGCAAGGTCGATGATGTCGAACGAGGTGTGCATCAACGGCCATGCGACGGAACGTTGGGCGACCAACTCCGGAACCCCGGCCGCAAGCCGAGCCGCCTCGTTGGCGAACAGTTGGTCGCGGACCTTGCCGCGTACATGCGACTCGAGTGTTTTCGACAGCTCGTTGATCCCGGGCTGGAACTCGGCAACGACGGTGGCGATCTCGAGCGGGGGACGACGGTGTCGCAGCAACCACAGCGCACCTCGCTCGACCATGCGGCGAGCCTCGAGGAACAGCTCCAGCTGAGTATCGAGCTTGACGTGGGTTGGCACCGCCTCGATCTGCTCCCACATCGTCGGGAAGTTGAAGATGTCGCGTGCTGCAACCCAGGCACGCATAACGTCGACAACTCCCGCGCCGGTGTCTTCGGTCATGCGGTTGTCGAACGAGATGCCCGATAGGTTGACCATCTGGTTGGCGACCTGCGTGGCGATGATCTCTCGGCGAAGTCGGTGGTCGAGAATCGCGGGGCGATAACGCTGCTGCAAGACCTTGGGGAAATAGCAGACGAGATCGGGTTCGAGGTACGGGTCGTCGGGAAATTCGGTGCGCACCATTTCGGTCATGTTGACGCTCTTGGTGTACGCCGACACAATTGCGAACTCGGGTGTCGTGAGACCGATACCAGAGGACTGGCGTTCGGCGATCTGCTTGTCGGTCGGCAGGCTTTCGAACGTTCGGTTTAGCCATCCCTCGGCCTCGAGCACATGCAGATATCTGGCATGGACGTTGATCATCGGCAACGCCTGTCGCCGAGCGATGGCCAACGTCAGTGTCTGCGAACGGTTGTCGTCGAGCACCAACTCGCAAACTTCGTCGGTCATCTCTTGCAGCAGACCATTGCGTTGTTCCGTCGTCATCTTGCCGTCGGCCATCACGGTGCCGAGAAGGACCTTGATGTTGACTTCGTGGTCGCTGCAATCAACGCCGGCGGAGTTGTCGATGGCATCGGTGTTGACGAGCCCGCCCTTCAGCGCGTACTCGATACGGCCCTTCTGTGTCAGTCCGAGGTTTCCGCCCTCGGCAACAAGTCGGCAGCGCAACTCGTTGCCACTGACGCGCAGACCATCGTTGGATCGGTCTCCAACCTCGGCGTGAGTTTCGGTCGATGCCTTGACGTACGTGCCGATGCCGCCGTTCCACAGAACGTCGACTGGAGCGCGCAGGATGGCCGAAACAAGTTCGTGTGGTGTGAACGCAGTTTGATCCGTGCTCAGTCGCTTGCGTGCTTCGGGACTGAGTGCGATGGTCTTCAACGTGCGCGGATAGACGGCACCGCCGGCCGACATCAGCGAGGTGTCGTAGTTCGCCCAACTCGATCGCGGCAGCTCGAACAATCGCTTGCGCTCTGCGAAGGACACCGCTGGATCGGGATCGGGATCGATGAAGATGTGGCGGTGGTCGAACGCAGCTACCAACTTGATGTGAGGTGATTGCAGCATCCCATTCCCGAACACATCGCCGGACATATCGCCGATGCCCGCGATGGTCAACTCGTCGGTATCGGCGTCTTTACCCAGCACGCGGGCGTGGCGTCGCACGCTCTCCCAGGCACCGCGCGCCGTGATCCCCATCGCCTTGTGGTCGTAGCCCTCGCTTCCACCAGACGCGAACGCGTCGCCGAGCCAGTAGCCGTACGCGGCAGAGATCTCGTTGGCGATGTCGCTGAAGGTCGCCGTGCCCTTGTCGGCGGCCACGACGAAGTATGCGTCGTCCCCGTCGAGGCGGACAGTGTGGGGCGGCGGCACGATCGCGCCGGAAACGATGTTGTCGGTGAGATCGAGCAGACCGCCGATGAATTCGCGGTAGCAGGCCACGCCTTCCGCACGGAACTCCTCGGGACCGTTCGGAGGCTTTTTCAGGACGAAGCCTCCCTTTGCACCCGTCGGAACGATGACCGCGTTCTTGACGATCTGTGCCTTGAGGAGCCCGAGAATCTCGGTGCGGAAATCCTCGCGGCGGTCGCTCCACCGAATACCACCGCGGGCAATGCGGCC
>JAENVT010000185.1 GCA_016650435.1 Ilumatobacteraceae bacterium | reverse complement strand
CGATCGCCCGGAAGCTGATCGACGCCTGGCTGCTCGACGACTAGAGATGCTCGGCGAAGAAGTCGAGGACAATTTCGGCGCGCTGGCGTCGATGGATGGGTGAGCCGCTGCGCGACAGTTCGTGGCCCTCGCCGGGGAAGCGGTAGAAGGTCACGTCCTTGCCGAGCAGGCGCATCGCGACGAACAGTTCTTCAGCCTGGCTGATTGGGCAGCGGTAATCCTGCTCGCTGTGCAGGATCAACATCGGCACGTTGATGTCGCGGACGAAGCGGATCGGCGAGATTCGGGTGTATTCCTCTGGCTGGTCGATCGGGCTCGGGCCGACCTCGACCCTGAACACGGTGGCAATGTCGCTGGTGAACTCTTCGGTGATCATGTTGTTGACGGCACGCTCGCTGCAGATGGCCTTGAATCGGTCGCCATGACATCCGGCCAACCACGTGGCCATGAATCCGCCATAGCTGCCGCCGATCATGCCGACGCGATTGCCGTCGCAGAACGGGAAGCGCTGCAGCGCGGTGTCGAGCACGGCCATCACATCTTCGACATCGACGCTGCCCCAGCCCTTTCCCGGTGCGGCCTGGTGCTTTGGCCCAAGGATCGACTGTCCCCACGACTGCTCGCGACCGGATCCGCCGCGCGGGTTGCTCATGATCACGACGAACCCTGCAGCAGCTTGCACCTGCGATTCGTCGAAGAACGATTCGCCATATTGGGTATGGGGACCACCGTGCACGTCGAGCAGAACGGGATAGGTCTTCGATGCGTCGAAGCCGGTCGGACGCATGATCCAGGCGTCGATTTCGTCGCTGCCATCAGTGCACGGAACCGCAAAACGCTCCCACGTATTGGGTGTGGCGTTTGCTCGGTAGCTGTCGGCGAACGAGGTCAGTCGTTTTGGCTCGCCATCTCCGAGCACGAAGATGTCGCTGACCGCATCCACAGCCCCCGCCCCGTAGGCGATTGTGCCCCCGGCGGCATCGAATGAGTTCGCCACGATCGGCCCAGACGTGAGTGCCTTCGGTGCAGCTGCATCGAGGGTGACCTTGTACAGATGGGTTTCACCGCGGTCTTCGGCAGCACAGAGCATGGTTTCGTCGTCCAGCCAGAGCAATGCAGAGCCACCCGCTGTGGTGTCGAAGGTGCGGTCGAGTTGGCGCGACAACCAGCGATGCTCGCCACCCGTAGCCGGCACGACGCCGACGTGCACGTTCTGCGGATACGTCATCGAATCGTCGGCACCGAGGAATGCCACGCTGGATCCATCCGGCGACACCGTGGGGGCATCGTACGAACCGTCGAATTTCGTCAGAGCACCGATTGTGCCGTCGAGCGACACGGAGTACAGGGCGAGGCCAAAGTCGAGATCCCAAGTGTCGTGGCGTTGGGCGCTGAAGACGAGGCCACTGGAGTCGGGCTTCCACGCAATCGAACTGTGCTGGAACTCGCCAGGCGTCAGGTTGCGCGGCGCGCCCGTGCCGTCGGCGGCAACGACGTAGACGTGGTTGGGTCGATCGAAGATCCAACCTTCGTTGTCGAGCTTGCTGAAGAACCGTTCGATCTTGCGCGGCGCCTGCCAGCTTTCGTCCTCGGCGTCGTACCGCTCGTGAGGGGTGCGGCTCGTGAAGGCAATCCATCGACCGTCCGGGCTCCACACAAGCTCGCCGGCGCCGTCTTTCATGGTCGCGATCGTGCGGGTCTCGCCGGGCGTGGCGACCGGCAGGACATGAAGCGTGCTTTCGCCCTTCTTCGGGCTTCGCTTCGACGAGAACGCTAGTGATCGCCCGTCGGGACTCCAGGCTGGGTTGCTGTCGTGGTCGCCGCCAGTGACGGTTCGAGGTGCCGTCGATCCGTCCGCAGCTGCCAACCACACCTGCGAGAAGTTCTTGTTCTTGACCATGTCGACACGGCTGACCACGAAGGCAACCGTCGAACCATCGGGCGACACTGCCGGCCCGCTGGCTTGAACAACGTTGCCGATGATCCGCTCGGCGATCTTGGCGTGCGTGCTCAAGTCCTTATCAGCGCTACTCATGGTGCCGACCGTAGCGCCGATGTGACACCATCCGAGGGTGGAAATCAACGAGTTCTTGGTCGCCTTCGACCGCGATTCGGCCGCCTTCGTCGATGCCTGCGAGGTCGCCGGGCTCTCCGCTGCCGTGCCGTCGTGCCCTGATTGGACCGTTGCCGACCTGTTGTGGCACGTCACGGAGGTGTACGACTTCTGGCTGACCATGGTCGCCGAGCCGCGCACCACCTGGGAGGGCTACGAACGACCACCGCGTCCCGTCGACGAGGGACTCGCGGCGATGTATCGACGACGGCGCGCCGATCTGCTGAAGACGATGACGGCGGTGGACCCGGCGATGTCTACCTGGACGTGGTCGAACGACAAGACGGCGGGCTTCATCATTCGTCGGATGACGCAAGAGACCGCAGTGCATCTGTGGGACGCGACCGAGGCAGCAGGCATGGTCAATCCGATCGAGCCCGGCCTGGCCAGCGACGGCATCGACGAGTTCCTGACGCACTTCACGGGCGATGTCGCCGAAGGCGCAGCCCCGGTGGGCGGCTCAGTGCACCTGCACTGCGGCGACATTGCCGGGGAGTGGACGGTGAAGGAGACCGACGACGGCTTCGGGGTTGTACGCGAGCATTCGAAAGGTGACTGCGCCATTCGTGGTACGGCAAGTGACATCCTGCTTGCCCTGTGGCGGCGGCAGCCACTGTCTGCCTGCGATGTCGTCGGCGATGCCGACGTTGCGGCACGATTCATCGCCCACAGAAATCTGGAGTGAGGGCCGTCAACACGCCACGAGGAGGGCCTCGATGGAATCGGCCGACATTGGACGGGCGAACAGGTATCCCTGGGCGAAGTCACAGCCGACCGCCAGGATCTCTTCTCGCTGCATCTCGGTTTCGACACCTTCGGCAACGACCGAGATGCCAAGTGCGTGAGCAATGTCGGCGACTCCAGCAACAACGATTCGGCCCGTAGCCTGGTTGAGCTCGGAGATGAGGCCTTGGTCGATCTTGACGATCTGGATCGGAAGCTTGCTGAGGTAGCTGAGCGAGGAATATCCGGTGCCGAAGTCGTCGAGCGCCAGCCGAACTCCGAGCCTGTTGAGCGAAACGAGCACCGCCATGATCCGGGCGCTGTGCTCGATCACGATGCTCTCGGTCAGTTCCAGGATCAACGACGCCGGGTTCATCCCCGTGCGGGCAAGGATCTCGGCGACAGATTTGCAGTAGCCAGAGGTCATCAACTGGCGGACCGAGACGTTTACGGCGAGATCCAACATCTGGCAGGGATGCGCCACGGCCCAACGTGCGTGATCGGTGCAAGCGCGTTCGAGGACCCATGCCCCGATGTCGACGATCAACACGCTGCGCTCGGCGAGGGGCACCATCACAATCGGAGGGATGGGTCCTCGTTCCGAATGCGTCCATCGCAGGAGGGCCTCGACGCCGATGATCGTGTGGTCCGCGGTGCGCACGATGGGTTGGTAGGCGACTGCCAGTTCCTCCGCAGCGAGCGCGGCACGCAGGTCAGCTTCCAACGTCTCATCGTCGGTGGGCGGCAAGATATTGCCAAGGTCGATGATCTCGGGTCCGCCGCCGGCTTCTCGCTTGGCCCGGTACATCGCCTTGTCTGCTCGAATGAGGAGATCCGCTGTGATGTCTTCTCCTGGTCCGACGAAGGCCGTG
>JAENVT010000184.1 GCA_016650435.1 Ilumatobacteraceae bacterium | reverse complement strand
TCCTGAATGGTCGATTCGGCGGATGCTCGACACGCTGGTTGCTGAGTATGCCGGTTGGGCGATGGTGTTCATTCGTGCTGATGGCGAGTCTGGCGAGCGGTTGTTCGTGCGCCACCACAGTTCCGACATGAACGATGTGCTGATGGCACTGTCCGTCGACGGCTCGCGATGGTTGCGGGACATGGGCCTGACCCGAGAGGTGATGGATGGCGACGTGGCTCATGTGATGCTCACCGCTGTCGAGGCCCGCGACGCTGTCATGTCAGAAACGGACTCGAGCACCGATCTGCTGTTGAAGCTCGGGATCGGATCTGTGGTCGCGGTCCCGATGACGCGAGCGAGCGGCGCTATCGGTGCGCTCGTCCTGATCGGTGACCCGGGCCGGCCGGATTTCGACGAGGTCGATCTGCTCCTGGCCGGCGACTTGGCGAGGCGGGCGGCGATGGTGTTCGATCACGCGCGTTTGTTCATCCGCGAGAAGCGCGTTGCGTCGGAGTTGCAGCACAGCCTGCTTCCCGACCTTCCCAACGTCGAGCAACTCGACATCGGCGCGGTGTACACGGCTGCGTCTGATGGCATCGAGGTGGGTGGCGACTGGTACGACCTCGTCCGCGTCGGCGACGGCTCCTTCGTGGCCAGCGTCGGCGATGTCACCGGGCACAGCATCCGCGCTGCAGCCGCGATGGGCCGGCTACAAGTCGTGCTGCGCATCTTTGCCGCATCCAGCACCGGCCCTGGCGAAATGCTCGATCGGGCAGCGGAGGAGGCGCCGGCATTGCTGGCCGACCTACTCGCGACGTGCGCCATCGTCCGGCTCGACCCACGACCTGACTCGGCGTGGACGGCCACCCTCGCGAACGCCGGACACCTTCCACCTTTGCTCATCGACACCGACGGGAACGCGTCGTTGATCCAACTGATCAACGACCCGCTGCTCGGACTCACCAGCGCGCGACGCCGCCGGCACACGGAGACAACGATCACGATGACCGCCGGCAGCACACTTGTGCTGTACACCGACGGTCTCATCGAGCGACGCGACGAGGATCTCGACATCTCGTTGGAGCGGCTTCGCGCCACAGCGTCGATGTCGACGCAGGGCGTCACGATGCAACGCTTCTGCCTTGACCTTGTGCAGCGGGTCGCTCCCAGCAGGATGGACGATGTCGCCGTCATCGCCATCCGCGTCTGACGTTGCCGTTCGGCTTTGAACGTGCCGTTCAACGCTTCGGCCATGGCATTGTCGTAGCTGTCGCCAATGGTGCCGATCGAGGCCGCCAGGCCGACTGCGACGAGGCGGTCGGTGTAACGGATCGAGGTGTATTGCGAGCCGGCGTCGGAGTGGTGCACGCACCCGAGCTCGGGATCGCGTCGCCATGCGGCCATCTCCAAGGCATCGAGCACGAGATCGGTGCGCATGTGCCCGGCGATCTGCCAGCCGACAATCACCCGGGCGCAGACATCGACGACGATGAATGCCACGTACAGCCATCCTTCCCATGTCGAGCAATAGGTGATGTCGGCTACCCATAGCTGGTTCGGTGCTGTCGCGGTGAAGTCCCGTTTGACCAGATCCGGTGGCCGATCAGCGGTCTTGTCAGCATGGGTGGTGAACCGCAGCAGTAGTTGGCTTTCCACTCGATCGAGATCACGGTCTTGTGTGACTCGTCGGCGATCGAACGTGGCGACGCCGGTCGGGCCTTCGCGGCATGGAACGTGCGCTCAGCGAGCTGCAACACCCGACACATCGCCGCCACCGCGAAGCGGTCCCGATGGGCATCGATGAACGCGATCGTCACCGCTGGTGCGGGTCGTTCTCCCGCGCGAAAGAAGTGGTGGCTGCCTTGAGGATCTCGATCGTTCGTTGCTGGTCAGCCACCTCCTTGCGCAACACGCTCACCAAAGAGGTGGGGGTTCGTCACTGCGCTCAGCGAAGCGGAATGCGCTGCGGCGGGAGAGGTCAGCCCCGTGCATGCGCGTCGCCCACCACATATTCCTCGACGCCATGCCAGCGTTCGTCGGAACACCGAGGTTCGCTGCGCTGATCGACGACTGTCGCTCGTCTCGCACAAGTCCTGGTGCAACATCTTCGAGACGGCGGCGAGAACTATCCTGCCTGACACCAACCGTCAGCGAAGTCGGTTGGCGAGAGCCGTCCAGCCGCGGCCGACGTCTCAGATGACGCTGTGGAGCCGGCCCCGGGGAGGTTCCAGTGTTCGAGGCGAATGTACGGCTCGCCGTCGGACCGTGCACCCTGCCGTCTTCGCCGTGTGAGAACCATTCCGCGTCTAACGGACAAAACGTGTGCCTCAGGCCTCGTCGAGGTCATCACCGTCGCTGGCTCGCACGAGGGGGAGCAGCGTTTCGACATCGACGGGACGCAACAGATCGGGCGACTCGGTCAATACGGTGGCGGTGCCGGCGGCCACACCGAGGCGGGCCGAGTCGGGTAGAGACCAGCCCCGCTCGAGGCCCACGACCACGCCGGCGACCATGGCGTCGCCGGCACCGACGGTGCTGATCGCTCGGACGCTCGGCGCGTGGATCCAAACTGTGCAACGCTCCCGCTGCACCAACAGCGCACCGGCCGCGGCGAGCGAT
>JAENVT010000183.1 GCA_016650435.1 Ilumatobacteraceae bacterium | reverse complement strand
TGATGTGATCGATGATGTGTTGAACGCCCGCCAGATCGCCAGTAGACACCGGGTGATCGATCCGACAAGGGCTACGGTTCCGAGACATGACCGACGGTGATGCGATGGAGACGCTCAGCCAAGCAACGACTCGTCTCTCGCTCGCCGGCTACGTCGAGGACTACACGTCGCACGACGGGCGCCTCGTTTGTGGGCAGTGTGGAACGAGCCACGATCCCGCCGAACTGACCATTGATGCGATCGTCCGTTTCGAAGGTGACAGCAATCCCGACGACGAGGCCATCGTCTATGCGCTCGACGCCGGCTGCGGACACCGAGGCCTCTACATCTCCGCATACGGATCGGGGGCCACCGCCGACGACATCGCCGTCGTCGCTGCGCTTCCAGATCGAGCACGCTGAGGTCCCGAAGGCCCCGCGACACAGACGCACCTCTGAGGTGAGATCCACCGTCGTGATCCTCGATATCGACGACGTGACGACGCCTCGGACTCGTCCGATACGCGGCAGACAGAAGCACCGGCCCGAACCAGAGCCGAACAGATGGGTCTGCTGCAGGGTTGGTTGATATCGCATTTGTAGGGCGTTGCCCTGCGAAAGGATGGATGCCATGCCCAAGAAGTTTCCGCCGGAGGGAACCAGACAGTAGTGCAGGCTGCTCGGATCGTCAACACTCAGCGCTTCGGGCGCGGTTGCCTGGATGCTGCCATCCGGTTCCCCCCGGAGGGGGCGCCTGCGGGGTTGCAGAGTTTGTGCAATCGGAAGAGAGCGCTGTCTGTTTGGGCGGCAGTTCGCTGGGTACCGTCCGGGAACCAGTTCGTCAACAAGTCGCTCCGGCCCCTGGCGGCACCATCAGCCGGAGACTTCATGATCGCTCTCGACCGGACGCACCCGAGACCACACACCGGCCCCGCAGGCCCCGGGGCGACGCCGGTGCACCGCAAGGGACTCGCACTCAATGTCCGACTCGATGCAGGAGACGGAAACGACGTGGCGCTGGGACAGGTTCACCGACCGATCTGGTTTGGAGGCGTCCACGTGATCGGACTCATCATCGCAGTGCCAGCCATGGTCGCGCTGATCGCGTGTGCACGAGGAGAAGTTGGAACGCGCCTGGGTGTCGTTGTGTACGCAGTCGGCACGTGTTCGATGCTCACCTGGCGGTCGTGCTCGGCATCGCCACGATCATCTCGATCGCCGCGTTCTTGAACCACAGCGCCCACTCCATGGACATCAGCCAGATCCTCGACCGCGTCGAGAACGAAGCAACCGGTCATGCCCGTCGCGAATGGAACGTTGCTGAGTCCGACAAGCCAACCCCAGAACCGATCGCCGCACCGGATCATCCGGCGCACATCGTCCGGTTCGACCGCGCCGGATGGGTCCAGCAGATCGATACCGACGCACTGCTCGCCTGTCTTCCCGACGAGACCACTGCGTGGGTACTCACCTACCCGGGCCGATTCTCGATCCCAGGGGCATCGCTGTGCGCCCTCTCGGCGGTGCCCGAGGACATCGAGGCGACGGAGCAAGCCATTCTCGGCGCCGTCTCGACAGGGACCACCCGCACGATGCAGCAGGACATCTCGTTCGGCCTCCGCCAGATGGCCGATGTCGGTCTCAAGGCGCTGTCAACGGGGATCAACGATCCGACCACGGCGCAGGACTCGATCTTCCACAGCGCGGCGGTACTCGCCGAGTTGCTCCGACGCGATCCGCCGCCCCGGGAGCTGAGGGGCGAAAGGGATCGCCGGGTGGTGCTCATCGAGCAGCCCAACGGCGACCATCTGGTTCGCCTTGCGTTCGGTGAGCTTCGGCGCGCCGCAGCCACACAACCGACCGTGTGCATCTACCTCCTGGAGACACTGCATCTTCTGAGGGAAGGGCTTGACGCGACGGGGCTCTCGTCTCGCACCGCCGTCCTCGTCGAACAGGCGCGCCTCGTTGTCGCCGGATGCGAGACAGCCAACCTGTTGCCGGCCGACCTCGACGACGTCCGTGGCGCGTATGACAAACGCTTCGCTGCCGACCCGCTTCGGCGTCTGGGCTAGCGATGCCGTAGGTGCCCGAACAGCGGTTCCAGCTGTTCATCGAGATGACTCGGTGCATCTGGGATACCCTTGGCGCCATCAGTGAGATTCGCGTAGATGCAGACATCGATGTGATCTCAGTCGCGGACGTCATCTCGTTGGGCACGGCTGAGGGTCCGTGTGTATCGGTGTTCATGCCGACGCATCGTTCGGGCCGGGAGACGTTGCAGGGTCCGGTCCGGTTGCGGAACCTCATCAACACGGCCCGTGGCGAGCTGTCCGGTTCCAACGCTGCCGAGACGGACATCGAGGCCGTGCTGGCACCGTTGGAGTCGCTCGTCGACGACCACGGGTTTTGGCAGCACACGGCAGACGGGCTGGCGCTGTTCAGCTCGACGGGACATTTCGAGCGATACCGGGTTTCGTTGCCGTTGACCGAGGAGGTCGTCGTGGCCGCGTCGTTCCGGGTTCGGCCGGTGTTGTCGTTGGTGTGCCGCGACGAGAAATTCTATGTCCTGTCATTGAGCCAGAACGCGGTGCAGTTGTTCGAGGCCACGCGTTCTGCGATCACGGTCTTGGACTTGGGGTCGACTGCGACATCGATGGACGAGGCGCTGGCGCTCGAGGATCCCGAGCGTCAACTCCAGTTCCACTCGACGGGCGGGGGCGGCGTCGAGTTCCATGGCCATGGAGCCGGGGCTGAGCTGGACAAGGCCGCGATTCAACGTTTCCTGCGTGCTGTCGATCGCGGGGTTTGCGAACGGCTGGGTGACGCACGCGAGCCGCTCGTGTTGGCGTGCGTCGACTACTACTTGCCGTTGTACCGGTCGGTCACTCGATACCCGAACGTGTTCGACTCGGCCGTGACGGGCAATCCTGAGCATCGTTCCCCGCCCGAGCTCCACGCCGACGCATTGCGCCTGATCGAGTCGCCGACCCGCGGCGTGGACCACCCCGGCATCGACCGGTATCAAGCAGGCGTCGGCATCGGCAAGACCGTCTCCACGATCGAAGACCTCGTGACCCGGGCCCGTGAGGGGCGCATCGACACCTTGCTGGTCACCGACGTGCCACCGGTCTGGGGTCGCGTGGCACCTGACACGGGCACAGTGTCGACGTCGCAACGTGCCTCGATCGAGGACGAGGATCTGATCGACCATGCGGTGTTCGACACGCTTGCGAACGGTGGCGAGGTCTTCGTGACGGACGTCGCGACACTCGGAACCGTCACCGGCGTGGCTGCGACATTGCGGTACTGAACGCGGGAACTCGGCCAAGAGCACGAGATGAGCGACGAAGGCACTGCCACGGTGGTGTCGTCGCCACGTCGAGCGAACCGGATCTTGCTCAAGCGCTGCACGAGGTGCGCGACGACCTCATCCGCCAGTTGACCGACGCAAAGAACCGGACCGAACCGCGGAACGACGCCTCGCTACGCGCCACCGAACGGCGTGAGCGTTGAACGATGAGCACGAACAGCGAGTCGATTCCTCCGCGGGCTCTGGGCAGTCGGCCGCGGGCTCCGACGGGCTATCGGCAAGCTGATCAGCCGGCTGATCGAGCCGGGCGGACTCGGGTTCATGATGGATTGCCTGGACCGGTAGTCGGGTGACAGGCCCGGGACGCGACCCCGCGTCCGGTACCCGGGGATCGCGCGGGACCGACTGGCTGTGGTCCGGCCCACGCGCAACCTACGCTTGCCTCCGTGAACGGTGCTGTCGAAGTGGTGACTGGCGCGGCGGTGATCGCGGCGGACGAGTCGGCGGGTGGCAAGTTCGCGATCACTGGGGTGATCGTCGTCGTGGCGTTCCTGATCGCGATCGTGCTCGGGCGACTGCTGTCCCATCGCGTCGATGACCGTTATCGCAAGTACCACACGCGCAAGATCGTGCACTACGTCGTCGCGGTTCTGGCGCTGATCGGCCTGGGGATTCTCTGGCGTCCGTTCGCCGGCCAGCTCGGCCTCCTCCTCGGGCTCGTCGCCGCCGGCCTGGTGGTGGCATTGCAGGACGTCGTGGTGTCGTTTGCGGGGTGG
>JAENVT010000182.1 GCA_016650435.1 Ilumatobacteraceae bacterium | reverse complement strand
TTGGTGATCGTCGGCGACGCCTTCGCCAAGCCATTGGTCGCCGCTATCGACGAGGCCGAGCAACGCGGCGAGCCATACGACCTGTCAAGCATCGGCGTGATCCTGTCGTCCGGCGTGATGTGGACGTCAGAGGTCAAAGCGCAGCTGCTCGAACGCATCCCGCAGGTCGTGCTGTTCGATGCCATCGGTTCCACCGAGGGTTCAATGGGCAACCAGATGAGCACCCGCGGAGAGTCGACAGAGACCGCCAAGTTCACGCAAAATCCAACGACCAAGGTGTTCACCGAGGAGGGACGCGAGGTCACACCGGGCTCCGGCGAGATCGGTGTGGTTGCTGCCGGCGGATTCGTCCCACTGGGGTATTTCAAAGACCCCGACAAGTCGGCGCGCACCTTCCGAACGATCGATGGAGTGCGCTACGCATTTCCCGGTGACCTCGCCCAGGTGGCAGAGGATGGCTCGTTGATCCTGCTCGGTCGCGGCAGCCAGGTGATCAACTCCGGGGGTGAGAAGATCTTCCCGGAAGAGGTCGAGGAAGCAGTAAAGCGCGTGCCGGGTGTGCGTGACTGCCTGGTGGTCGGCATCGACGACGAACGGTTCGGCCAGGCTGTTACCGCGGTTGCAGCAACCGATGGCACAGAGCTCGACGAGGCCGATGTGATCGCCCACGTCAAAACGCAATTGGCGCGGTACAAAGCACCGAAGCGCGTCGTGTTCGTCACCGAAGTGCCGCGCTCGCCGAACGGCAAGGCCGACTACACCACCGCCAAGCAGTACGCACTCGACGCTCTCGGCCGCACCTAGCGCGCCTGTGGAAGTGTTGTTCGTGGGCACGTGCATGGTGCCGTGGGGCAACAGTTCGACGGTAGTGAACCAATCGACCGCGATGTCGATAGGTTTCGCACATGGTCGCCTGCGCCCCCTGGGGTGCCGCTGGCGAGTTCGCAGCCTCTCGCCACGGTGCTCTCACCAGAAGCCAGGCCGCCGAAAGGGGAATCAGCAGTCGGGTCGTCCATCGCTTGTTGCGCGACGGGGTCCTTGACGAACCGACGCCCGGGGTGCTCGTGGTTCGGGGCAGTCCGCCAACATGGCATCAGAGGTTGTACGTCGCGACGCTGGCTGGCAATTGTGCTGGCTCGGCGGGCTTTCGATCCGCCGGCGGCCTATGCGAATTCGACGGCTATGGGCCGGGACCGCTGGAGTTGCTTCTGCCGAGCGGGCGACATTCCCGGCTCGACGGCGTTATCCAACATCGCGGTCCCATGGGCGTCGAACATGCCAACGACTTCACCCAGATAGAGGGAATTCGTTGCACCGGCATCGCCCGAACACTGTGCGATCTCGGATCGGTCGACCCGAGGGACAGAGTGAAGGCTGCGTTCGAATCTGCGTGGCGCAGAGGATCCAGTCTGGTGTGGTTGCGTCAGACCGCGGAGCGGTTGCACCGCCCGGGTCAGCGAGGAACTGGCGTACTGCTGTCGTTGCTCGACGAGGCCGCAACCCACGCCTCTCCTACCGAGTCCGCGCTCGAAACGTTCCTCGAACAGACCCTCGACGGGATACCTGGACTTGTGCGTCAACATGAGATATTCGACGCAAGTGGCCGCTTCGTCGCTCGCGTCGACTTCGCAATTCCGGAGTTGAGGATTGCCATCGAAGCGCACAGCCGGAAGTACCACTTCGGGCCCGATCGCGAGGACGCCGACGCCGCACGGGAAGCGACCGCTCAGGCAGAAGGCTGGATCGTCCGCTATGTCACCAAGCGCCAAGCTCACAATCGAGCCGAGTTGCGTTTGTCGCTTCTTGCTCTCATCGAGGCAAGACTCGCGGCCTAGTTCGACGAACTGTTGTCACTCCGCACCAGAGTGGTGCCGTGGGGCAACACTTCGTCGACGTCAGTGCTGAGGTTTGGTTTGCAGGAACTCGATGACGCGCTGGACCGAGGCGTCGTCGCGTTGTTCGGTCAGCACGGAGTGATCCTTCTTCGAGGTGCTCGGCAGCTCGACGGCGATGAAGGCGTCGCCAAGCAGGGCCCGCAACGAATCGAACCGCGTGCCGACCAGCTTGTCCTGATCGAACCGCAACCCCAACACCTCGCATCCCTCAGCGGCTCGCTCGGCAACTCGTTGGGCATCGCTGGGTGACAGGTTGACATCGGCACGCCGGGCCGGCTTGCCGAGAGCGAACGGCAGCGACGGTTGGCACAGCACCGGCGCAACCATCACCTCGTCGACCATCATCCCAAGTGCAAAGCCGCCGGTGAAACACATTCCGACGGCGCCGACGCCGGGTCCGCCGACTGCTGCATGCAGATCGGCTGCCAGCGCCCGCAGCCACCGGATGATCGGCGACGTGCGTTGCAGCGCCCAGGTAGCGAACTCGCGGGCAATGCAAACCTTGGCCAATGACGCCGTGCCATACAAACCCGAGACGGTCCGACCAGGCGTGCCGACGAGCGATGGCATTGCCACCGTGAATCCTGCTGCTACCAGATCGTTGGCGAACGTGACGACCTTCGGGGTGATTCCCGGGATCTCGTGGATGACGATGACGCCAGGGCCGAGACCACGGCGGAACACGACGCGTGTACGGCTATCGGCGGTGAACTCCGAGCGTTGCCACCCGTCGAGCGCCGTCGTCATGCCCACTGTCGGATTGCTTCCTGAGCCCGCTCTGCCAATGCCTCGGTGTTCTCTTTGAAGCCGGAGATGTCGACGTCTCCCCCATCACCCATCGCCCCGTGCACGTAGCGTGAGTACACCCCCTCGCTGATCACCGCAAGTCGCCAGCAGCCAAAGGCGATGTAGTAGCCGATGCCGCTCAGGTCGCGACCCGTACGGCGGGCATAGCGCTCGAGCAGGTCCGCGTACGCCGGGAAGCCGCCGGCCGGTGTCGGGTCGTTGGCACGGGCGAGCGCTGGATTGCCGTCGTACCAATAGACGCCGATGTAACCGAGGTCTGCCAACGGGTCACCGAGCGTGCACAACTCCCAATCGAGCACTGCGTTGATCCTGCCGCGGCCGATATCGG
>JAENVT010000181.1 GCA_016650435.1 Ilumatobacteraceae bacterium | reverse complement strand
GTTGTACCCGTCTTGGCCGGGCCCGAGGCTGCCGTCGCCCGGTCCCCAACGTTGTTGCACGACGACGACGCCCGGAAGCTCGGTCATTCCCGAAAAGAACGACAGTGCCTCTGACATCAGGCTGAGTCCGAGCGGCGCGGTCGCGGTCATTGCCCGGTAGCCGGCGAGGCTTGCGCCGGCAACCATGTGGATGGCGGCGATCTCGCCTTCCGTCGGCACCATCACCCGATTGTTCGCCGGGAACTTCTCCGCGGCAGCTTCGAGGATCTCGGTTGCGGGGGTGACCGGGTAGCCGGCAAAGAAATGACAGCCGGCTGCGAGCGCGGCGTCGATGACCGCCTCGTTGCCACTGGCGAAACGTTTCGTCGCAGTGGTCATGACGGTGCACCGACCCTCGACGCCGCGCCGGTGCGTTCTTCGCGATACACCGTGAAGACCCCGTCAGGGCACACATCGGCGCACAACGTGCAGCCGGTGCAGCCATCTGCGATCAATGCCACGATCGGCCAACCCTTGCTGTTCAGGCGTTCCGTCATGGCCAGGACATGCTCGGGGCACACGACGACACAGAGGTCGCATCCCTTGCACAGATGCTCGTCGATCTCCACCGTGCCGACTGTTTTTGCCATGGTTCGAATCCTTCGTTGCGTTCAGAAGACTTGTGTTCAGAAGAGCGGCGTGGTCGAGTCGAGCAGGGCTCGGCCGATGATGACCCGTTGGATCTCGCTGGTGCCTTCTTCGATGGTCTCGAGGCGGGCATCGCGGAACCACTTTTCGATGGGATGATCCTCGACGTAGCCGTGTCCCCCGAGCACCTGCATCGCCTGGCTCGTCGTTGCTACTGCAGTCTCGGAGGCGAACAGCTTGGCCATCGATGCTTTCACGCCAAACTGCTCGCCACGATCGGCAGTGCGTGCCGCATCCCACGTCAACAGTCGGGACGCGTGTAAGCGGGTGACGGCGTCGGCCAACGGGAAGCTGACACCTTGAAATCGCCCGATGGGCCGACCGAATGCTTCGCGTTGGTTGGCGTAGTCGCGCGCATACTCGAGTGCGGCGCGGGCAACGCCAATCGAGCAGGCGGCAACCTCGATTCGGCTCAACTCGAATGTGCGCCTAGCACCGTCGAAACCGGTGCCGACCGCACCGATGACGTCGTCGTCGGGCACGAACAGGTCGTCGATGAACACCTCGGCGTTGGTCGATGCCCGCCATCCCATCGTGCGCGCCCGGGGCCCGTAGCTGAGGCCCGGTGCATCGCCACGGGAGGCGAACAACGTCAGGCCCAATCGTTGATCACCGTCGATCGCATCGGCGACGATCAGCAGGGACTGTGCCAACCCTGCGTTGGTGATGAAGATCTTCTGACCGCTCAGCACAAAGCCACCGTCGACCTTGCGTGCCTTCGTGCGGATTCGGGCGACGTCGGAGCCACCACTCGGCTCGGTGCACGCGAAACCTGCAATGTGCGGTCCGTCGGCACACAGGGGCGCGAGCCAACGCCGGCGTTGATCTTCGGTGCCGCACTCCTGCACAGCGGCAACGAACATGTTGGTCCCGCTGAAATACGAGTAGACGCCGATGCAGCCCCACGACAGTTCCTCGGCGACGATGGCTTGCGTCAGCGCCGAACCGGCACCACCACCCCCGTGTTCCAATGGGATGGCCAGCGTCAGCAAGCCGATCTCGAACGCTGCCTGCAGCACATCGTGAGGCTGCAATCGCTCGTGGTCATTGCGAGCGGCGCTCGGGCGAATCGCATCGACGGCAAATCCATGAGCCCATTGCTGAAGCTCGAGGTGGTCGTCGTCGAGGTCGCATCTGTTGACCAGTTGCACGTCGACGAGCCCCTTTCAAACATGCACGGTGCGGTGTCGATCATCTAACCAGACGGACGACCGACTGGCAAGTTCTGTTCAGCTTTCAGTTCACCTATTCGGGCGACAATTCCATCGTTTGGACCGTCACGCTCTGTGGGTATGGCTGACGCCCCATCCATCTCGAAGAGGTCCTGCCATGCCATCGAAACCACCGGCCAACCAACGCCGGGCAACTCGCCCGGCAGCCAACGACACGCTGAAGTCCTCGGCGAACGCGGCGAAGGCGGCTCCTCGCCGTCCACGCGGATCCAAGGAACCTGATGCATTCGATGTGGGATCCGGAGGCGAGACGCATCAACGCCGCGGCCAAGGCGAAGCACTGTTGACGACGGCGCAGGGCACGCCGATCTCCGACGACCAGAACTCGTTGAAGGTCGGCGAACGCGGGCCGACGTTGATGAACGACTTCGTGCTGCGCGAAAAGGTGTTCCACTTTGATCACGAGCGCATCCCCGAGCGAGTGGTGCATGCCCGTGGGTTCGGTGCGCACGGTTTCTTCGAGAACTTCGAGGTTTTGTCGGATCTCACGAGGGCTGATCTGTTCCAGCGCCGCGGGCAGCGCACCCCCGTCTTCGTGCGCTTCTCGACGGTGGCCGGTAACAAGGGATCAGCCGACCTCGCTCGGGACGTGCGCGGCTTTGCTGTGAAGTTCTATACGCAACAGGGCAACTGGGATCTCGTCGGCAACAACATCCCGGTGTTCTTCATTCAGGACGCGATGAAGTTTCCTGACTTCGTCCACTCGGTCAAAGACGAACCCGACCGGGGATTCCCGCAAGCCGCCTCGGCGCACGACAACTTCTGGGACTTCGTCTCTCTGGTGCCGGAATCGACGCACATGTTGATGTGGGTGATGTCGGACCGGGCGATCCCGAGGTCGTTCCGTTTCATGGAGGGATTCGGCGTGCACACGTTCCGCTTCGTGAATGCCGCCGGCCAGTCGAACTTCGTGAAGTTCCATTGGAAGCCGAAGCTCGGCATGCAGTCGGTCGTGTGGAACGAGGCCGTGAAACTCAACGGCGCCGACCCCGATTTCCACCGACGGGATCTATGGAACGCGATTCAGATGGGTGCGTTTCCCGAGTGGGAGTTGGGCGTGCAGGTCTTCGACGACGCGTTCGCCGACGAATTCGACTTCGATGTCCTCGATGCTACGAAGCTGATCCCCGAGGAGATCCTCCCGGTTCGCCGAATCGGCCGCCTCGTGCTCGACCGCGTGGTCGACAACTTCTTCGCCGAGACCGAACAGGCTGCGTTCTGCACCAACAACATCGTGCCGGGCATCGACTTCACCAATGACCCGCTGCTGCAGGGCCGCAACTTCTCGTACCTCGACACGCAGCTGAAGCGGCTGGGCGGCCCCAACTTCACGCACATCCCGATCAACGCACCGAAGTGCCCGTTCGCCACCTTCCAACAGGACGGGCACATGGCGATGCAGAATCCCGTCGGGCGCGTCAACTACGAGCCGAACTCATGGACCGGCGACGAACGCGGCCCTCGCGAGGATCCGGTGATCGGTTTCCAATCGTTCCCAGCCGTCGAAGGCGGCGAGGCTCGCCGCGTGCGACCGGAGTTGTTCGCCGATCACTACAGCCAGGCGCGGTTGTTCTACGCCAGTCAAACCCAAACCGAGCAAACGCACATCTCCAACTCGTTCGTGTTCGAGTTGTCGAAAGTCGAGCGACCCGACATCCGTCGTCGGATGGTGGCCAACCTGCGCAACGTCGACGCCGGTTTGGCCGCGGCGGTCGGCGACGGTCTTGGACTGACCGAGTTACCACCCGCCTCCACCCCTGCGCGGCCGCCGATCACTGATCTTGCGCCGTCGCCTGCGCTCAGCATCTTGTCCAATCCACCCGGAACATTCGAGGGCCGCAAGCTCGGCATTCTGGTGAGCGACGGCACGGACGCCAGACTGCTCGACGCGCTCACTGCAGCGGCCGAGGCGGAAGGCGCTGTTGTCGAACTGATTGCGCCGAAGATCGGTGGCATCGTGGCGAGCGACAAGTCTCAACGCCCCGCTCAGCAGAAGATCGACGGTGGCCCGTCCGTGCTGTACGACGCGGTTGCAATCATTCCGTCGGCGAAGGGCGCTGCGTTGCTCGCCGCCCAAGCTGCAGCCAAGGACTTCGTCAACGACGCCCACGCGCACTGCAAGTTCGTCGGCTACTCGCCGAGTGCCCAGGCGCTGTTCGATGCGGCCGGGCTGACCGAACTGTTCGATGCCGGATACGTGGGGCTCGACGCGAGGAAGACGACTGCAGCCAACTTCATCAAGACGTGCCGCGAGCTGCGGTTCTGGGATCGCGAGCCGACGGTCAAGTCCGTATGAGACACGAACAGACCGTCGGGGGATCGAGCTAAGTCGTGAGCTGTTTCGCGAACCAATGATGGGCGTATGGCTCGGAGTTGAACGCGTCTACCTCGACGTATCCAACTGATCGGTAGAGACTGATTGCCTCGTGCAGGTTGCGGTTGGTTTCAAGTCTCAGCAGCGTGACGCCGCGTTGCCGCGCGTGACGTTCGAGCTCGCTGAGGATTCTCCGGCCGACACCCAGCCCGCGCGTGCTTGGCGCGACCCACATGCGTTTCACGTCCGTCCCCTCGGCGCCGTGAAACCTGAGTGCACCACATCCGACCGGCTGGTCGTGCAAGTAGGCAACGAGCAACAAACCGGTCGGTTCGGCGAACTCCGTGACGTCGGCAGACTTGCTGACGTCAGGATCGAAACCGGCATCGAATCGCATATCGAGGTCGGCGAAGTACGACCGGATGCAGAACTCGGCGACCTCGCTGCTCGGATCGGCGAGGCGCACATCAACAAGGCTCGCAGTCAACAGTCGTTCGACCGTCGCCATGGCTTCGAGCAGTTGTCGCTGGGATCGTTCGTCGAGCGAGCTCAGCAATGAGCGGGCGAGTTCGTCGCTGCAACGATCGATTTCCGCACGCTCGCGACGCCCGGCGTCGGTGAGCCGTACGAGGCGCACTCGCTGATCATCGACGTGGGGCTGCACGGTGACGAGACCTTCGTTCGCGAGCATCCGCAACAGTCGGCTGAGATAGCCGGAGTCGAGGTCGAGCCGCGTTCGAAGCGATCGAGCATCGGAGCCATCGGCGGCGATCTCCCAGAGCACCCGCGAGGCGCCGAGCGGGCGCTGCCGGCTGAGGTAATCGTCGCTCAGTGCGCCGATTCGCTGGGTGACCGTGCGATTGAAGCGTCGGACGTGCTGGATCTCCTCGAAGGACATTTCTCTGACGTTAGTCAGAGAAATGTCGTGCCACAAACCGTCAATGAAGTTGACGACCTCCCGCTCCGGGGGTTATCGTCATAGTCAACCAAGTTGACGAAAAGGATGATCATGTCAGTTATTCATGCACCAGCCACACCCACACACGACATGGGCGGCACTCGCTTTACGTCGCTCGCCACCCCAAGTCGCGGTAGCAGCGAGACGTCGGTCTGGCAGGTCGAGATCGAGCCCGGCACTCCGGCGACGCCTCATTCGTTGACGCGCGAAGAAGTGTTCGTGGTGTTGAGCGGTCGAGCATCAGTGCGCATCGGTAACACAACAGCCGTTGCAGAGATCGGAGATGCCATCGTCGTTCCGCCCGACACCGACTTCGAGTTGAGCAACGACGGCGACGCAACCTTGCGCCTGCTGTGCTGTTTTCCAGTTGGCGGCCAGGCGACGCTGAACGGTGCGTCGTTCACCCCACCGTGGGCGGAGTGAACGACGCCGAACAGCCTGTGCCGATGGCCAGGCTCCTGGCAATGAGCTATCGACTGATGGTCGACGGTCTGCACAGCCGGCTCCCCGCTGCCGGGTTCACCGATGTCCGACCGGCGTACGGCTTCGTCCTGCTGGCAACGCGCGGCAGCGGCACGACGACTGGCGAGCTGGCGAGGCTGCTGGGTGTCACCAAGCAGGCCGCGTCGAAGCTGATCGGATCGATGGAGGCGGCCGGCTATGTCCGCCGGTCGACCGATGCAACCGATGGGCGCATCAGAAATATCGAACTTGCCGAACGCGGCGAACGACTGCTCACCGTCGTCGAGACGATCTACGCCGAGTTGGAGCACCAGTGGGCCGCGGTGATCGGCGCGACGAACCTCGAAGAAGTCCGCGCAGACCTGTCGAGGATCTTGTTGGCCGCCAACGAGGGCCAATTCCCCATGATCAGGCCAGGGCCCTGAGGTGCTCGCCTGTCAGGCCCTGCCGGTGTCGCGACGGTATGCCCAACCGGCGAGCGCGGCCATCGCCACAGACCAGATGCCGATCACGATCCACCCCTTCAACGCCCAGGCCGGCGCGCCGACGCCGACTTGACCGGCGCGGGTCAGCCAGTACGAGGGAATGCCCTGACCGATCACGTGCAGCGCACCGTGATCAGGGATGGGAAACCACTGGCCACCGAGGAAGCCGAACAGGGCGGTGCCGCCGCCCACGGCTGGGCCCATGGCATCGATCGTGAGGAGATGTCCGACGAAGATCCCGATGGCGACGAAGGGCAACAGGCCGACAAGCAGCAGAGCCGTCATCTCGATCCATCGCGTGAATGGCGAGATGCGAACTCCGTAGGCGATACCCGCCACATAGAGCAGGGCGATGCTGCAGAGGGCAACCGCGTACGAGGTGAGAACCTTTGTCTTGAAGTATGTGCGCACCGACAGCGGCGTGATGCGCAACTGGCGGTTCCATCCGACGGCGCGTTCGGCTGCGATTCGCGCCCCGCCCGAAATCGTCGCAATCATCGCCCCGTACCCGGCCATGCTGACCATGTAGTACGTGGGGAAGGCGATGGTGACCCCGCTGACTTCGACCGTCAGGTCCTTGTTGGCCCCGGCAATCAACACGAACAGCATGAGCGGGAAGATGAGCGAGAAGATGAACGTGCGCTTGTTGCGAACCAGACGAAGCAGCTCGTACTTCGCGTAGACAGTGTTCATGACAGCCGATCCTCCGGGTCGATGTCGTCGCCGAGGGTCAGTTGCAGGAACGCTGCCTCGAGACCGGCGCCCGTTATTTCGAGATCGCGCACGTCCGGAAACCCGCGCAGCAGGGCGCGGACGGCGCTGTCCGAGTCGGAACAGTTCAAGATGAAGGCGTCGCCGCGCAACTCTGCGTCGCGGACGCCACCGAGCCTGCGCAGTGCCTCGAGGTCGACGCCAGGCAAGGTTCCACGAATCGTCCGGCCGCCGGCAACCGCTTTGATCTCGGTGGCCGCGCCGTCGGCGACGACCTTGCCGCGGGCCATGAGAACGATTCGATCGGCATTGGCATCTGCCTCCTCGAGGTAGTGGGTGGCGAACAGCACTGTCTTGCCTCGGGCAGTAAAGGCTCGCATCGTGTTCCAGAAGTGATAGCGCGACTCGACGTCCATTCCGACCGTCGGCTCGTCGAGCACGAGGAGGTCGGGGTCGCTGACCATCGCGACGGCGAAACGAACTCGCTGTGTCTGACCGCCCGAGAGCTTGTTGGTCCTGCGGTCGGCAATATCGCGAATGCCGGCGAGCTCGAGCGTCTCGTCGGCCGTCAGCGACCTTGGATACAACGAACCCATCATGTCGACGAGCTCGCGCACGCTGAGGTCGCTGAGCACCGCGCCTGTCTGCAGCATCGCTCCGACCGCGCCACTGGCGATTGCGCCGGCTGCCGTCTTCTCGAACAGCCACACCTCGCCGGCATCAGGTTTTGTCAGGCCCAGCAACATGTCGATCGTCGTTGACTTTCCCGCACCATTCGGCCCGAGCAACGCCACGGTTTCGCCAGGGGAGATCTCGATGTCGATGCCGCGGACCGCGTGTACGAGCCCCGCCGGACCGCGGAACGACTTCGTCAGGCCTCGCAGCGAGATGCCACCGGTCGAGGTGCGCTCGTACGGGGAGGCGGTGCTTTGAGTCATCGGTGGCAGTCTGCCAGCCGATGGTAAACCTTCATCTCAACTCGAAGGTCAAGCAGTTTCTTGCACGAGCTGCTCTGGCGCGGCCTCAGTTCGCCGGGCGGCGATGGGTACCGCGCAGGCTGCGATGACGACGCCCATCGAGATGATCAGCACCCGGTAGTCGACGATCGCGATCAGCGCAGCTCCCACAGCGGTTCCGATGGTCTGTGGGCCGTTGAGTGCCATGTTGGTGGCAGACGAAACACGGCCCTGTAGCTCCGGCGGTGTGACTCGCTGACGGAGGGTGGTGAACGCCACGAGCATCCATGGAATGACAATGCCCACCACGACTTCAGCGGCGACGACAACTGCTGTGCTGGCGATCGCGTCGAACGCGAGGGCAATACCCAGCAGGCCGAGACCGACTGCCATC
>JAENVT010000180.1 GCA_016650435.1 Ilumatobacteraceae bacterium | reverse complement strand
GCGCTGGTCAGTGTGCTGACCCGTGGCGAGAATGACCTCACCCGCCTGCAAGCTTGGATGGGCGCAGCAATCGTGTCGACCGTCCTGATCAGCGCCGGCGTCGCGGCCTATCGCCGGCTGCCCCCTGCAACGGCCGACGAGCCCACTGGTCTGCCCACCCCCGGCTGGATCGTGATGTTGCTTCGGACGGGGCTCTTCTCGATGGGCGTCGTCTTCGGAATGACGACATGGGTCGCCACCTCTGCGTCCGTCGAAATGGTGTTGCTCTTCGCCGTGTTTCCAAGCACGGCGAGTGCAATCGCAGCCATGCTGACCGCCGGACGACGCGACATGTTCGTCAGCTTGCTGGTGCCGATCGCACTGCTGTCCGCGGGCACCTTGGCGACGTCCAGCGACAACCGGTTGCG
Source organism: Ilumatobacteraceae bacterium (assembly GCA_016650435.1). The sequence goes on along the minus strand of JAENVT010000180.1, from coordinate 4,479 downwards.
TTGGCTGGCGGTGCTGTGGGTGTTCTACTCGGCAGCGCTGACCGTCATCCACTCGACGCTCAGCAAAACCCTCCGCACAGCGATCGCGCTGCAGAAAACCAGCGAAGATCTGCTGGCCGAGATCGAACGCGATCAGGTGCAACTGACCGAGACCAATGCTCGACTCGCTGTCTCCATCGAGCAGCTGACCCAGCAGGCGACCCACGATGCGTTGACAGGACTGTTCAATCGCCGTGGAATGTTCGAAGCGTTGGAGGCACTGATCGGCGAGAACGAGACACAGCCGGTCGGGGTGCTCTTCTTGGATCTCGATCGCTTCAAAGCGATCAACGACACGCTGGGACACCGCGGTGGTGACAACTTCCTGCGGATCGTCGCCGACCGAATCGAGCGCTGCATCACCGGCAACGGCGTTGCCGGGCGCATCGGGGGCGACGAGTTCGTCGTCGCGCTCCCCGGCGCCAGCGAACAGGCGACCGTCGCCGTTGCCCACCAACTACATGGCGTACTCGGCCAGGCAATTCATGCCAGCGGTCGCGAGCTGCCGTCCTCGGTCAGCATCGGAATCGCCCACGCCCCCACCCACGGTGTCAACGTCAGCGAAGTCTTGGCGAACGCCAACGTCGCGCTCTACCGGGCGAAGACGTCGGGTCGCAGTCGAGTCACCCACTTCGACGCCGACCTGTCTCGCGAGAACCGCGATCGGATCGACCTCGAGTTGCGTCTTCGACGAGCAATCGACGACGGCGACATCGTTCCGTTCTTCCAACCGGAGCTCGATGCCAGCACCGGCATGATTGTCGGTGCAGAGTTGCTGGCCAGATGGGTGCAACCGAATGGCAGCGTCGTTGCCGCGCACGATTTCATGGACCTCGCTGTACGCGCCGGGCTGCTCGATCGCGTCACCGAGCGAGTGTTCGGCGGGGCCCGCCGCCAGATCCGCCGCCTCGCTGTGCTCGGCCTGCCGGAGGGGTTCCGGTTCCGCGTCAACCTCGCACCTCATTCCACCGAACGACCGTGGCGTGACAACCCCATCGACCTCCTCGTCAGCGGCATCGACCCGCACCTGTTGACAGTCGATGTGCGCGAGTCCTTTGTCACCGTCGATCTTCCATCGGCCGCATCGAACCTCGCCGAGTTCAGGGCCCGCGGCGGGCGAGTCTGCCTCGACGACTTCGCACAGGGCGTCTCGTCGTTGAGCATGCTCCGCCGCCTTCCTCTCGACGAGGTGCGTATCGACCGAATCTCGATCGACACGATCACGACACATCCTCACGATCGCGCCATCGTCCGTTCGATCATCGCCCTCACTCGCGAGATCGGCCTGGAAGTCACGGCCGACGGGGTCGAGACCGGTGCCCAGGCCGATGCCTTGATCGCGCTCGGGTGCGTGCGCCAGCAGGGCCATCTCTATGCGCCCGCGTTGCCGGAAGAAGCGTTCGAGAACTATCTGTTGCGGCGTCTCGCCGAGCAGTACGTGCAGGCCGCCGACACGCGGCCGACCTGGAACACGCACGAGCTGGCCGACTGACCTCAGCTGTTCGCGTTGCGGACTCGCAACGCTGCCGTGATTGACTAGGCCGATGTCATCAGACGAGCTCCCGCGTCCCGTTCTCCTTACCGACGAGCTGCGCGCCCAGCTCAACTCGGTGTCGACGGCAACCCTGACGAATCAGCTGCAGCGCAAAGGAATTCGCTCCACGTTCCTCACCGGGTTGAGGCCGATCAAGCCGGGCCAGCGCATGCTCGGCTACGCCCACACGTTGCGCTACGTCCCGATACGCGAAGACCTCAACGCCCAGTACACCTCGGGGATGAACGCCCAACGACGGGCAATCGAGAGCATGGCTCCTGAGGAGGTGCTGGTGATCGAAGCCCGCGGCGTGCCCGACGCCGGCACATTCGGCGATGTGTTTGCGCTGCGCGCCCTGCGCCGCGGCGCCGCCGGGATGATCACTGATGGAGCAGTTCGTGACACGCCTGCTGTCGCCGAGCTCGACATCTCCGTGTATCACGGAGCGTCGCATGCGGCGACGTTCAGCCGCACACACATGCCGCTGGAGCATCAGATCCCGATCGCCTGCGCCGGGGTCACCGTGATGCCCGGCGACATCGTCGTCGGCGATGGCGAGGGCGCTGTCGTGATCCCACCATCGCTCGTCGTCGAGCTGGCTGCTGCGTCGGTTCAGCAGGAAGCCGAAGAGACTTGGGCGCTGGAGCGTGTCGACGCCGGCGAAAGCACCACAGGTGTGTTCCCCGTCTCGAAGGATCGTCGCCCTGAATTCGAGGCGTGGTACGCGGCCCGGCAGTCGCAGGAAAAGAGTTCGTGACATGGCACGCCAGTCGATTGAAATCACCAGCTTTCAACACGTCAATCCAATCCCGGCGGCATCGCGAATCGGGCCGCTGTTGGTGTCGAGCGTCATCGCGCCGCGCGACCCCGGCCAGTCGAGTGTGCCCGACACGGCCGAGGCGCAGTACGCCAACCTGTTTCATCACATCGGTCAGATCCTCGATGCCGCCGGCGCCCAGTGGCGCCACATCGCCCGCATCACGTTCTACGCGCCGGATGCGGCATTTCGCGACTCGTGCAACCCGATCTGGGTCGAGCATTTTCCCGATGCCGAGGCGCGGCCGGCACGACACACCCAGGTCGTGGCCGGTACGAAGGTCGTGACGTGCGAGTTCATCGCTTACATCGATGACTGAACCGCGCCCTAGCGGGCGCGGAACGTCACTTCTCCGAGTCCGTTGAACAAGGCCTCCACGTTGTCGCCGACCTGGAATGGGATCGCCTTGATGAACGATCCCGAGAGGATCACGTGGCCGGCCTCGGGGGAAACGCCGAATTCAAACAGCTTGTTGACGAGCCACGCGACCGCATTGATTGGATTGCCCATCACCGCGCGAGCCATGCCGCTTTCCTCGATGTCGCCGTTGATCGACAACGTCGCACCGACGTTGCGCACGTCGATGTCTTTCAACTTGGTGGGGTTTGCCCCGAGGATCACGAGGCCACACGCGGCCGCGTCGGAGATGCTGTCGATCAAGGTGTTGGGACCGCGGCCTTTCTGCCGGGTGTCGACGATCTCGATGGCCGGTAGCACGAACTCCGTCGCCCTGATCACGTCGGCGACGTTGACCGCCGGGCCGACCAGCGGCTCTTTCAACACGAAGGCAAGCTCGACCTCGACCAGCGGGCGGTTCATCGTGCTGCGCGGGACGATGCCGCCTTCCAACACGAACCAGTTGTCGAACATCGTGCCGTAGTCGGGCTCGGTGGCGTTGGTGAGGGCGCGCATCGCCTTGGAGGTCAGGCCGATCTTGTGGCCTTTGATCACCCGACCGGCGGCAACCTTGAGGTCGGTGACCGCCTGGGAGATGGCGTAGGCGTCGGTGATGTCGGCCGTCGGATAGGTCTCCGAGATCGGTGTGATCGGCGCATTGTCGAGCTCGGCTTGATAGAGCGCCTGAGCTGCTGTTGCGACGTCGGATGCGGTGAGATTGGCCACGGAGCGAACCTAGCTGGATCGACTCGGGCCCAACGAGTGAGGCCCAAAAGAACCAGGCGCGTCGAGTCAGGGGTGTCGACCCAGGGCGACCAGCAGGCTCGTCTGCGGATCGCTGTCGGCGTTCTGCGTGCTGTCGACGCCGAATGCGCCACTGCCCTGCAGCAGCGACAACTGCGGCCGCACCACCTGCCAGCACGCATCGATCAGCGACGGATCGATCTGCGTGGGCTGGCCGGTGGCCGACGCCACATCCCAACCGTGTATCAAGACGTCGATCAGGCGGTGACCGGCGTACACGGCGCCCGGCACCGGCCCGTACGAGACAGCGCAGGGCGCGTCGAGTGCGCCGGGCTTCTCGAACACAGTTGCCGCTGACTCGGCTGAGACGTCGTAGGCGACCACCGGGTCCGATCCCAAGACGTCGCCGTCGAGATCCGAGCCGACATCGGCGATGGTCCGACCACACCCAAGCTGTGCAGCCCACATGTTCCCGGCCACGATGTGATTGACGAGGTCGCGTACGTTCCATCCATCACATGGCGTTTGCAGATCCCATTGGTCGTCACCGATGCCGGCGACGAACTGACGTGTTGCCGCGAGCGCATCGCGATGAACCGCTGCTATGTCGGTGGCGAGCATCATCAGCCTTTCACGTACGCGAGTTTTTCGGAGACTTTGCCCTCGCGCACCTTGAACACGTCGACGCCGCGGATGTGCCCGCCGTTCCACGTGTAGACCCAACGCTCGACGACTCGATCCCCGAACGCCATCGACTCTTCGACCTCGAAGCGGCTCGCGGTGTCGCCGAAGATCGGCTGCCACGCTTGGCGGATCGCATCGTGACCCTTGTGCTGCACACCGTCAGGTGCTGGACCGGTGGATTCGAAGAGGCAGTCGTCGGTGGTCATTGACAATGCCGTGTCGAGATCGTGGGCAGCCCACGCGGCGCCGAAGGCGGCGACGACAG
>JAENVT010000179.1 GCA_016650435.1 Ilumatobacteraceae bacterium | reverse complement strand
GTGACCGTCGGCGAGATCACCGCGGCGTGCGTCGCCGCGGTTCCGGCAGTGGATTTCGACGGGCTGCGTCGGCGAACGCGGGCGTTGGCCGGACGCTGCCAGGGGTTCTACTGCCTGGCCGAATTGTGCAGCCTGACGGGATGGAGTGTTGCTCCATGAGACTGCTCGATCGTCGTGTCGTGATCGTCGGTGCGGGTCCGGCAGGACTATCAGCGGCGATCGAGTTGCGCCGATTAGGGATCCGTCACGTCACGTTGTACGAGCGCGAGCAACGTGCCGGTGGAATCCCGCGCCACACCAATCACCTGGGGTTCGGAATCCGCGATCTGCACCGTGTGATGTCAGGTCCGCGGTACGCACGAACGTTGGCCGAGAGGGCTACGCGGATCGGTGTCGAGATGCGCCTCGGCACGTCCATCTTTTCGATCGACGACATCGACGCCGACGCTGTGATCCTGGCGACGGGAGCCCGCGAGCGACCGCGCGCGGCACGGCTGGTGCCCGGCGATCGACCCGTTGGAATACTCACGACCGGGTCCCTGCAGCAACTGGCGATGGCTCACCAGCATGTCGGCACACGCGCGGTGATCGTCGGGGCCGAGCATGTCAGCTTCTCGGCCATCCTCACCCTCGCGCACATCGGCTGCCGATCGGTGGCGATGGTGACGCCTCTCCCCCGCCATCAGTCGTACGCAGTGCTGAAGCTGGCGGCTGCAACGCGCCACCGGGTTCCCGTTCTGACCGGTGTCGACGTTGCCGAGATCGTCGGCCGACGCCGGGTCGAGCGGGTGGTGCTGACCGACGGGCGACGAATTGACTGCGACGTGGTGGTCTTCACGGGCTGTTGGATTCCCGACCACGAGCTGGCTCGTCGCAGCGGATTGGACATGAACGCCGCGATCAAAGGTCCCACCGTTGACCCAACCTTCCGAACCTCGCGAGAGGGCGTTTTCGCAATTGGCAACCTTGTCCATGAGGTGGCAGCAGCAGACCGTTGCGCGCTGGACGGCAAGGCGATAGCAAGGTACTTAGCGCATTCGATTTCCTGAAGATAGTCGAACGTATGTTCGATCTGAATGATATAATGCATCCATGGGCGCCCGACGTACGTGGACCGATGACGACCTGGCCGAAGCCGTTCGGCTGTCCCGCTCTTACTCTGAGGTGATCACGAAACTCGGACTGAACCAAGGCGGTGGGACACATCAACACATCAAACTGCACATGCGCAGATTGGGTATTCAATTTCTGCATCGCGATTCGCACGCGTGGATGCGCGATCCCGGCGCGAATACTGGCGGCAGACCGATGCCCCTCGACCAGATTCTCGTCAACGGCTCCACCTACTCATCGAACGGACGACTACGCGGACGATTGATTCGATCTGGACTGAAAGACGCGTGCTGCGAAATGTGCGGACTGACGGAATGGCGCGGTCTGCCGATTCAGTTGGAACTCGATCACATCGACGGAGATCGCTCAAACAACTCGCTGTCGAATCTTCGTATGCTCTGTCCGAATTGCCACGCACAAACGGAAACGTGGTGCAAGCAGAAGCCGACGTAGCCCAATGGCAGAGGCACAGCGCTTAGGACGCTGCAAGTGAGAGTTCGAGTCTCTCCGTCGGCACGCATGAAGATCGACGTTCAGTACAGCCCGGGCGCCAACGATTGGCCGGTTCTCCGCGACGCGATCCTGCGCGCCGAGGCAGACGGTTACGACACGACATGGGTCTTCGATCATTTCGACGGAGCGATGATCCAAGGTGACCGTCCGATGCTCGAGTGCTTCACGTTGCTCGGTGCGCTGGCCGCGGCAACCAGCACAATCGGCCTTGGCACGCTCGTCGCCAACGTCGCCAATCGCCATCCAGCGGTGGCCGCTGCGGCAGCGTCGAGCGTGCAGCGCATCAGCAGCGGGCGATTGACGCTCGGACTCGGGGCAGGCACCGCGCCGAACAGTAAATGGAGCAGCGAGCACGTTGCGCGCAACATTCCCCTCCAGGCCGACATCGCCGATCGACATGCGGCGGTCGTCGAGCAGATTCGCTGGATCCGCGATCTTCCTGAACCGATGCCGATCATCGTTGGCGTCAACAGCGTTCGACTGGCCACAATCGCTGGCGAGGTCGCCGACGGTATCAACGTACGAATGAGCAACGAACGCGCTAGCGAATTCGTCAAGATCGCGCGCGACAGGGCTGGCGATCGCCCATTCGAGATCAGCGGCTGGACGTTCGAAGAATTCGACGGCGCGCGCGACCGGGCCGACGACTTGGGCCTCGATCGTCTCGTGCTGACCCGCCTGGGTGCCATCACATGAAGCTCGGTGAGTTGTCGACGCCGGCTCTGCTGATCGATGCCGATGTCCTCGAACACAACCTGGCGACGATGGCCGCCGTGCTTCCCGGCAGCCGCCTACGACCGCACGTCAAAGCGCACAAATGCACGTCGCTGGCATCGGCTCAGCGCGCCCATGGACACCGATCGTTCACGTGCGCAACGCCACGCGAGGTGATCGGGATGGTGGCCGCCGGTCTCGGAGACGATCTTCTCTTGGCCAACGAAGTGCTCGACGCTCAGCGACTGGGCGCGATGGCCGCATTGCAGGATCGGGCGGTGATCACGATCGCTGTCGACTCCCACGAGACAGTCGACGCTGCCGCGTCAGCCGGCCTCAAATACGCGCTGGTCGATGTCAATGTGGGGCTGCCCAGGTGCGGGTGCAAGCCGAGCGAAGCCGGGCATCTCGCCGACTACGCCCGTTCCCGCGGGTTGGTGGTTCGAGGCGTGATGGGTTACGAGGGCCACCTGATGGCGGTTGCCGATCGAACTGAACAGCGCGCCAAGGTCGCGGAATCCGTCGAGAAGTTGATCATCGCCAGCCTGCTTGTCGGAGGCGACATCATCAGTGCCGGCGGCACCGGTACGTACGACTTGCACGATCAGGTCACCGAAATCCAGGCCGGCAGCTACGCGCTGATGGACACTCACTACGGCGGTCGCGGGCATCCCTTCCAACAGGCCTGCTTCGTCTTGGCCACCGTGATCTCATCGAACAGCGAGTTCGCTGTGGGCGATGCCGGATTGAAGACTCAGGGGATGGATCACGGTCTCCCGTCGATCGACGGCGCGAATGTGCGCTTCTTGTCCGACGAGCACGTCACCTTCTCGCCGACTGCGCACATGGCAGTCGGCGAGCGGGTGAGGCTGATTCCTGCACATATCGATCCCACGATGGCGATGCACGAAGTGGCATGGCTCGTTCGTGAAGACGATGTGATCGATCGTTGGCCGATCGACCTGCGCAATTGGTAGCCGATAGGCCTCAGTCGTCGTCGTGACCGTGGTCGGAGGACCCGCCGTATTAGTGCCCGCCGGCCACGGATTCCCGCAAAGCGGCCAGCAGCGCCTGGAGAGCGCGGGCTCGATGTGAGATCTGGTTCTTCTCGGCGTCGCTCATCTGTGCAAATGAGCGGCCGTCGCCATCGTCGGGAACGAACACAGGGTCATAGCCAAAGCCACGATCACCGAGCTCGGCGGTCGCGATCGTTCCCTCGCATACGCCTTCGACCGCCAGTTCGTGGCCATCCGGCCAGACCACCATCACTGCCGAAACGAAGCTGGCTTTGCGGTTGTTGGTACGACCAAGTTCGCGAAGCAATTTGGCGCGATTGTCGGCGTACGTCGCGTCCTTCCCTGCGAATCGTGCCGCGTAGATGCCGGGCGCTCCGCCGATGGCGTCCACGAACAGACCGGTGTCATCGCTGACGGCAGGCAGACCGGTTGCCGTACAGATCGCCGTGGCCTTCAGCCTGGCGTTTCCGATCAAAGTGTCGGCGTCCTCGGCAACCTCGGCGACATCGGGGGGACGGGGGAGTAGATCCACGACACCGTCGAGGATTGCCGTAATCTCCATCACTTTGTCGGGATTGGCCGACGCGCATACGAGCCGCATGGCTGCCATCGTCACCGACCGAGCGGGCGAGGCTGTGGCGGCACCGAGACCATTTCGGCTTGCAGCGCCACGATCTCCGACACTCCACCCGATGCCAGTTCCAGCAGCACGTCGAGTTCGCCGCGCGAGAACGCTGCGCCCTCTGCGGTGCCCTGCACCTCGACGAACAGCGGCTCGCTCCCTTCTTTGCCCAACATCACCACATTCATGTCGACCTCGGCGATCGAGTCCTCCGAGTATGGAAGGTCGAGCATCGGCAAACCGCCGACGATTCCGACGCTGATCGCTGCGCAGAACGAGTGCAGCGGATGCGTCTTGATGACCTTGTTCTGGACGAGCCGAGTGAGGGCGTCGTGCAGGGCGATGTAGCCACCACAGATGCTGGCGGTGCGCGTCCCGCCGTCGGCCTGCAGTACGTCACAGTCGACGACCACCTGACGTTCGCCAAGCAACTGCATGTCGCACGCTGCGCGCAACGAACGGCCGATCAGCCGCTGGATCTCGACTGTACGGCCACTCTGCTTGCCTTTGGATGCCTCGCGATCGATGCGCTCAGGTGAGGCGCCAGGCAACATCGAGTACTCAGCGGTCACCCAACCCTTGCCGGTGTTCTTCATCCATCGCGGCACGTTCTCGTCGATCGACGCCGTGCACAACACTCGGGTCTTGCCGAACGTGACGAGAACACTGCCAGCGGCCATCTCGGTGTAGTCGCGCTCGAATGTGATGGGACGCATTTCGTCGGCGGCGCGGCCATCGATGCGGGTCATGTCGGTGCTCCTTGAGTAATGAGAACAGTGGTGATCGTCATTCGGGCGGATGCCATTGGTCGGCCGCACCCAACTCCGGTCCCAACAGGCGGCCACCGAGGTCGGCGAACCACGAGATGTCGCCACTCGACATGAACCGATGCTCTGCCTCTTGATCGGCAACATCGTCGCGCAACAGATCGAGCTGCTGCAGCAATGCTCGCGTGACGAACGCCGTTTCGTCGGCGCTCGACACAAGGGTCACCTCCGGACCCATGACATCGCCGATCACGCGAGCGAGGTATGGGTAGTGCGTGCAGCCGAGCAACAGCGCATCGACGCCGGCGTCCTTGACAGGTGCCAACAACCGCTCGGCGAGGATCGTGATCTCGTCACCCGAGGTCTGGCCGCGCTCGACGAACTCGACAAACCCTGGACACGCCGCCGCAGTCAACTCGACATCGGCATCGGTCGAGGCAACAGCACGTTCGTATGCGCCTGATCCGATCGCACCGACCGTGCCGATCACCCCGAGGCGTCCCGACGCGCTGGCTTTCACCAATGCACGCGCGCCGGGCTCGACGACATCGACAACAAGGACCGGCAACTCCTGCTGGAGAACGTCGAGGGCTGCCGCCGACGCCGTGTTGCAGGCGACCACGACGGCTTTCACGTCGTGTTGCTTCACCAGGCTCCACGCCAACTGCCGTGCGAACTCGCGAACCTCGGCCTGCGGCCGCGGGCCATACGGATAGCGCCCGGTGTCGCCGATGTAGACGAGGTTTTCGGCCGGCAACAGGTCGATCACGGCGCGGGCAACGGTGAGTCCACCGAATCCACTGTCGAACATCCCAATCGGTCGGTCCATCTCGCCACACATATCGATGGGCCAGGCTACGTGACACCGACGTTCTACGCTCGACCACCACATGCTGACCGCAACCATCTTGGCGCTCGTGGCCGCGGTGCTTCATGCCGCGTGGAACCTCTCGGTGAAGCAATCGGTCAGCGATCGCTTCATCGCGCTCTGGGGCCAGTTCTTCTATTGCGGCATCCTGGCCGCGTTCGTGCTGCTGATCGGCGGAGGCATTCCTGCTCGCGGATACGTGTGGGCGGCAATGTCGGGCCTTGCCCACGTGCCGTATTGCGTCTTTCTCGCGAAGGCGTACAACGTCGGTGACTTCTCACGGGCGTACCCGATCGCACGAGGTGGCGGCGCGTTGCTGGCCGGCATCGGTGGCATCGTGCTGCTCGGCGACACGTTCGCCCCGATTGGTGTCATTGGCATGGCCGTCGTAGCGATCGGACTGATCACTCTTGCCGGTCGAGGCGCCTCGGCGCAGGTGGCAGTGGCTCTCTGCGTGGCGGCGACCATCGGCGTCTACTCCGTTGTCGATGCGAGAGGCATCCGCAGCACCGACACCCCGCTGTACGCCGCGGCGTCGTTCATGTGTGTCACCGCGACGACGACGATCTACGCGCTGGGTACCGGACGCGCGAGCGACATGGTCGCGGCGGCGCACACGTACTGGCGTCGATTTCTGATCATGGGCATTGCCTCCGGCATCACCTACGCACTGGTGCAGATCGCCTTCCAACACGCGGCGGTTGGGTATGTGACATGCTTGCGCGAGTCGAGCGTGGTGATCGCCGCGTTCGTCGGCGCCCGATATCTGGGCGAGGGCCAAGCGCTGCGCCGCACGGCCGCGGCAGTCGTTGTTGTCGTCGGTCTGTTGTTGTTGGTGCTCGGGCAATAGCCGCCCGAGACCGTTACGTCACACTGACGAGACGCGCGGTGGTGACCCATCGGAACGTGATTGAGTGCGGAGGCGTGCATGCAACCAGTTGCACCGATGCGAGACCCGACTTGAGCCCGATGTTGTTGATGAGGTTGAAGCTCGGAACCGTCACGTCTTGGCGGACGACGATGTAGTTGTAGGAATGGCCATCGTCACCGATCAAGGTGATCCCGCCGCCGATCGGGATGAGGTTGATGTAGAGCATTGGCGCACCGTGCGTGGTGCGATGCCCGAACAGCACGATGTTTCCAGGCGTTGCCAACTCGGCTGCGCCATTCCACGTGGCGGCAATACCAAGGTTGGCAACCGCGTCGAGATTGGCTCCGGTACCGACGGGTAGAGACATGCCGATCGAGGCGGTATCGACTTCGCGCGCAGTCGCCGGACCGTAGAAGGGGTTGATCGGCGGCGCCAGCACCGCTGCGGTTGGAGGCCCGAGGAACCAGCCGTTGAGGTCGGCGATCAGGTGCAGGCCCGACTGGGTGAACAGGCTGACACCGCGACTACTTGCTCTGACGATCGCATGGTTGGCGATTGTCTGATCCCACGTATCGACGTTGAGGTTCGATGCCGTCGGGCGGTTGACACCTGCCGGGAAAGCGGTGACGAATCCACCGACCATCGACTGGGTTCCGGTGATGTTGATGGCCGCTGCCGAGACTTGACCGGGAGGGCCATAGACAGGAAATTCGAGCGTGCTGCCACCCCACGTCGGCATCACGAACGAGTTGCGGGAGTCGAGCAAGCGGGTCGGGTTGGTCGGAAGGAACAGTCCGTCGGTCGAACTGACCGCGGTCGCACCCGTGAACCAGCCGGCGACATCGACAATGAGATGGCCACCGCCCTGGCTGTACACGTTGAATGCCGGCGCGCCGGACAGCAAGACGATCGCTTGCCCGGCACGGGTCTCGCCGGGTCGGTCGATGTTGAGGTTGCTGGCGTTGGGTCGTTCTTGCCCAATCGGGTACGCCGTCCAAAAACCTGTGCCGGTGACGGTTGCCGTGATGTTGACGACGACCGCAACCGCGTCGGCGGGCACGCCTGCAGCACCGACATCGACTCGTTCTGATGTCGTGCCCGGGACGCCGTTAGCGCGGTTTCGTGTGTCGAGCACACGAAACGCCCCGTCGGGACGCGTTACCAGACGACCTTGCTTGACTGCGCCGCCCACGGGCACGTACGCGCCCGAGACATCGACCGCTACATCCATCTTGCGTTGCATGTAGACGTCGACTGCGCCACCGGCACCGAGCTTGACGGTGACCATGTTGGCCATCACCTGGCCGGCGCCGTCGAAGTTGACATTGGAGGCCGTCGGCAGGTCGGTGTCCGCGGGGTAGACGGTGACGTAGCCGGGCGCTGTGGTGTTGACACCGGTGACGTTGAGCACCGCTGCGGTGGCGTTGGCGGGAACTCCCCCGCGGCCGGCGACCTGCACGCGCACGACTTGGTCCGTAATGCGCGAGTAACCGAACGAGCCCTCCTCGGGACGTGTGTCCGCGAGGCGCGAAGGTGCCACGGCCTGGAAGGCGGAGGACCCTGGAACGAACGTCGCTGCCTCGACCGACGGAACCGCAGCACCCAAACCCGGGAGAACCAGATTGCCGGCCGTCACGAGCAGTGCCAGAGCAAGCACCTTGGGTGCGGAGAATCGCATTCGTGACACCTTACCGACGAGCGGACTACCGGTGGGTAGCGCTAGAAGTAAATGGTTCGCTCGGCCTGCTTCTCTGCCGAGTCGAGGTCGTCGGTGTATGCACCCGTTGATAGGTACTTCCATCCTGCATCGCTGACGATGAAGACGATCACTCCGTCGCTGATCTCGGTGGCAACCTTTGCTGCGCCGGCCATCGCGGCACCAGAAGAGATGCCGGCAAAAACGCCGCACTCGTGAACCAACCGGCGGGTCCACTCGAGGCTCTCGCGGGGTCGAACGACACGCTTGCGATCGAGCAACTCGAAGCCGTACCACTGCTCGAACACCGGCGGGATGTAGCCGTCCTCGATGTTGCGCAGGCCCTCGACACGTTCACCGAGGGGCGGCTCGATGGCGATCACCTTGATTGCCGGGTTCTGTTCCTTCAAGTACCGACCGGTGCCCATCAATGTGCCGCTGGTGCCGAGGCCGGCAACGAAATGGGTGATCTCGGGGCAATCCCGCCAGATCTCCGGGCCGGTGCCCTCGTAGTGGGCCAGCGGGTTGGCGTCATTGCCATACTGGTAGAGAAAGCACCACTCGGGGTGGGCGTCGGCCATCTCCTGGGCGCGACGCACGGCACCGTTGCTGCCCTCCTCGCCGGGAGTGAGGATCACTTCGGCGCCGAATACTTCGAGCATCTGGCGACGCTCGATGGACACGCTCGAGGGCATGAGGATCTTGATCGGGTAGCCCTTCAGCTGGGCAATAGCGGCAAGAGCGATACCCGTGTTGCCGCTCGAAGGCTCCAAGATGGTCTGACCAGGCTGCAGTTGCCCACTCTTTTCAGCGTGCTCGATCATCGACTTGGCGATGCGATCCTTGACGGAGCCGAACGGGTTCTGCCCCTCGAGCTTGGCGACGATGCGCACCTCGGGGTTCGGCGACAGCCGGCTGACGTCGACCATCGGAGTGTTGCCGATCATGTCGAGCACATTTTCGAAAGGAACCATCACCACCCCCAACAACCGGTGGCTGATCGTCTATTCCGATCAACCTGATCAATCCTGTCGGGATTCTATCTCAGCCAACGGCGACACGCTCCTCGGAGATGGCCCCATCACGAATTCGATAGCTCCGCGTCTCGGGCGCTTCGCGCTTCAGGCTGACGATGACGTAGTGCCAATCAGGGTCCGGTGCCTGCTCGACATCGGTGGGACTCGGGTACGGCTCGCTGTGGGTGTGGCTGTGGAACACGCCGATGATCTCGAGCCCTGCTTCTTCTGCCGCTCGCTCGGCGAGCAGGAGTTCCTTGGCGGGAATTGCGTAGATCCGCGCCGATGCAGCCTCGTTGGTGCAGGCAACAAACCGGTCGACGCGATCGCCGCGACCGACGAGTAAACCGCAGGCCTCCAGCGGATAGCCGTCGTAGGTCCGGCCGATCATCTCGGCGAAGGCGATGTTCGAGAAGGCCAGCATCGGCTCCGAAGGGTATCGAGGCGGCCGCTGACCAGGCGACCGCTACCCTCACGTCCCATGTCAGAGGATCGCAAGCTCATCGCCAGCAACCGAAAGGCGCGGCATGACTACTCGATTCTCGACACCATCGAAACGGGGATCGTGCTACAAGGCAGCGAGGTGAAGAGCCTGCGCCTCGGACACCTGCAGATGGCCGATGCCTACGCACGGGTGCTCAACGGTGCGATCTGGCTCGACGGCATTCACATTCCGCCGTATCAATTCGCCCACGGTGTCGGCGCCCACGATCCCGACCGGCCTCGCAAACTGTTGTTGCACAGCAAAGAGATCGAACGCATCGCTGCCGAGGTCGCCCAAGAGCGACTGTCCCTTGTGCCACTTGCCTTCTATTTCAAAGAAGGACGGGTGAAGGTCGAGCTGGCGTTGGCCCGCGGCCGGCGCAAGGCCGACAAGCGCAACGC
>JAENVT010000178.1 GCA_016650435.1 Ilumatobacteraceae bacterium | reverse complement strand
GCACGACGCCGGCGCGCATGTTCGGGATGTATCCGAAGAAAGGTGTGATCGCTCCCGGGAGCGACGCCGATGTCGTCGTCTGGGACCCGAACGCCAGGACCAAGATCGGGATCAACGACAAGCATCACATGAACATGGACTACTCCGCTTGGGAGGGGTGGGTTATTGACGGCAAGGTCGACACGGTTTTGTCTCGCGGAGTCGTGGTCATTGAGCACGATCAATACGTAGGCAAGAAGGGGCATGGTCAATTTGTTCGTCGCGGGCTCTCTCAATATCTCGTCTAGCCGCCCGCTCGTCGCCGGCGCTCGGGCTTCGTTCGTCGACATGGCCGGGAAGACCACCCGGCCAACTGTCTCCTCATCGAAGCCCGACCACCGGTTCCTCGCTACTCGGCCGCAGAATCGAACCCCGGCGCCGACCCTCGCTACTCATCCTCAAGAGCATCTCTAACAAACTCATTCACATGACGGCCAGAGTGTCAGCTTGCCGTCGATCAGGAAGAAGGCTGAAGAACAATGAACAGGATTAGTCACTGGATTGATGGGAAGGTTGTTGACGGGACTTCGGGGCGGTCTGGGGTGGTTTGGGATCCGGCTACTGGGCAGCAGGGGTCGGCCGTCGACCTGGCTTCTGCTGCTGAAGTGGACCAGGCGGTTGCTGTCGCCAAGGCTGCATTTCCTGCTTGGCGGGGTACCAATCTTTCTCGGCGGGCTGAGGTCATGTTCCACATGCGCGAACTCGTTGACGCGAACCGGAAAGAAATCGCATCGCTCATTTCCCGCGAACACGGCAAGGTGTTAGGGGATGCGCTCGGCGAAGTCGCGCGCGGATTGGAGAACATTGAATTCGCTTGCGGGATACCCAACCTGTTGAAGGGTGGCTACAGCGAGCAGGCCAGCACCGGCATCGACGTTTACAGCATCAAGCAGCCGCTCGGCGTCGTCGCCGGCATCACGCCGTTCAACTTCCCGGGCATGGTTCCGATGTGGATGTTCGCCAACGCTCTGGCCTGTGGCAACACCTTCATCCTCAAGCCGAGCGAGAAGGATCCTTCCGTCAGCATGTTCATCGGTGAACTGCTGAAACAGGCAGGCCTCCCTGACGGGTGTTTCAACGTCGTCAATGGCGACAAGGTCGCGGTGGATCGCATCCTTGAGCACCCCGACATCGCCGCAGTCAGCTTCGTCGGTTCCACACCGATCGCCAAGTACATCTACGAAACTGGCACCAAGAACGGCAAGCGCGTGCAGGCCCTCGGTGGCGCCAAGAACCACATGCTCGTTCTGCCCGACGCCGACCTCGACATGGCTGCCGACGCCGCGGTCAGCGCGGCGTACGGTTCGGCCGGCGAGCGCTGCATGGCCATCTCCGTCGTGTTGGCGAGTGAATCGATCGCCGATGCGTTGGTCGGCAAGATCAAGGATCGCATCCCGGCGATCAAGGTCGGTCCGGCCAGCGAATCCGAGAGCGAGATGGGGCCGTTGATCACCGGCGAACACCGCGACAAGGTCGCCGGCTACGTCGCCGCGGCCGAAGGCGAAGGCGCGACCTTGGTCGTCGATGGACGACAGGGTGCGCCTGGTGAAGGCTTCTTCCTGATGCCGTCGCTCATCGACAACGCCAAGCCCGGCATGGCGTGCTACGACGACGAGATATTCGGACCGGTCCTCACAGTCACTCGCATCAGCGGCTACCAAGAAGGTCTGCAACTGATCAACGACAACCCGTACGGAAATGGAACTGCGATCTTCACCCGCGACGGAGGTGCGGCCCGCCAGTTCGAGTTCGACGTGCAGGTCGGGATGGTTGGTGTCAACGTTCCTGTTCCTGTTCCCGTTAGCTACTACAGCTTCGGAGGGTGGAAGGCCAGCTTGTTCGGCGACACCCACATGTACGGTCCCGAAGGTGTGAACTTCTACACCAAGACCAAAGTCGTGACCTCCCGCTGGCCTGACCCTCGCACCAGCTCAGTCGACCTCGGTTTCCCCCAGAATCGGTGAGTGTGGTTCAGCCTGTTCAGCGCGCGGCTTGCCACGGCTTCGCCGACCCTCGGCGTTCGTCACTCGACACGCCCGGCTTCGGCGACCCTCGGCGTTCGTCACTCGACATGGTCAGGGGAAGCCCGCCCCTGACCAACTGTCTCGTGATCGAACCCCGACGCTCGCCTCGCCTCACGCTCGGCTTGTCCACCTCAGTCCTCTTCTCGGTGTCAACTAGCGAGGGGCGGGCCGTGGTTCGACGACGAGACAGTCGGTCGCCCGGGCTTGGCGACCGTGTCGAGGAGCGAACGACGGACGGCCCCGAAGCGGACACTCGCACCCGCTCCGTGGGTGTCGCCGATCAAGCTGGGGGGTGGGGCTAAATGGACTTTGGGGTCGTGCTTCAGACAACTCCTCCTTCTGCGCGCGTGGTCTCGCTTGCCAAGCGCGCGGAGGCATACGGGTTTTCGCATGTTTGGACGTTTGACTCTCATATTTTGTGGGAGGAGCCTTACGTCATTTACTCCCAGATCCTTTCCGAAACTCGGAAGGTGATCGTGGGGCCAATGGTCACCAACCCGGCTACCCGCGATTGGACTGTTACTGCCAGCGTGTACGCCACCCTCAATGAAATGTATGGCAACCGCACGGTGTGCGGTATTGGACGAGGCGACTCTGCTGTGCGGGTCACGAACGGGGCTCCGACAACTCTGGCGACCTTGCGCGAATCGGTGCACGTGATTCGCGAGCTAGCCAACGGTCGCAGTGTCGAGTACAAGGGATCGCAGCTGCGCTTTCCGTGGTCGGTCGGCAGCCAACTCGAAGTCTGGATCGCTGCGTACGGGCCAAAGGCGTTGGCGCTGGCGGGCGAGGTCGGCGACGGGTTCATCCTGCAACTCGCCGATCTGTCGATCGCCGAGTGGACGATCGCCGCGGTGCGCGACGCGGCCGGGGCAGCCGGCCGGGATCCAGCAGATGTGACCATCTGTGTTGCCGCTCCCGCCTACGTCACAGATGGCACCACGGCAGGCCTGGCCCATGGTCGTGATCAATGCCGCTGGTTCGGAGGCATGGTTGGCAACCACGTTGCCGACATCGTTGCCCGCTACGGCGACGAGAGCGGCGCTGTTCCGCAGGCGTTGACCGACTACATCAAAGGTCGCGAGGGATACGACTACAACGAGCACGGTCAGGCCGGCAACGTACACACCCAGTTCGTGCCGGACGACATCGTCGATCGATTTTGCATCATCGGTCCGGTCGAGATGCACATCGAGCGGATGCTGGCCTTGAAAGAACTCGGCGTGGACCAGTTCAGCATCTACCTCCAACACGACGACAAGGACCACACCTTGCAGGTCTACGGCGACAAGGTCATGCCGGCCGTCGCAGAAACGATCAAGGCCAAGGCGTGACTGCAGTTACAAGCGTGCCGACCGAGATCGCCGCCGCCGGCCCGAAGTCGGGGTACCGGTACGTTCGCCGCGCCCGCCGTGCCGCGATGTTCGTGTTGTCCATGGTCGTCGTCGGGGTCGGGTGGGAGATCTACAAGCGCTTCGGACCGCAAGACGGTGGCAGCGTTTTCGGATGGAAGATCCTGCCTCGGGCCAAGGACAGGGTCATGCCCCACGTGTCCGACATCGTTTCTCGGTTCGGTGACCCGATCAGCAGGGCTTCGGATGAATCTGTGTTCTCGGTGGTGTTGAAGGCAGTCGGGTATTCGTTTCGACTGGTGCTTGCCGGGTTCGCGTTGGGATTGGTGGCCGGTGTGTTGCTCGCTGTCGTCATGACGAGATTCCGGATCGCGG
>JAENVT010000177.1 GCA_016650435.1 Ilumatobacteraceae bacterium | reverse complement strand
TCGACTTCGCACACACGATCGCCGGGCTACGCGTCAACGAGTGGATCAGCATCCTGGCGTTCGCCGTAGCCATTGGTTTCGTCGTCACAGGTCGAGTCGATCCGGCAGTTCCCGATCTGGACCCTTGGGACACGCACCCGGGACACAACGCATAGCCTCTGACTATGGATCTTCGCCAACTCGAGTACATCATCGCAGTAGCCGATCATGGCACCTTCACCAAGGCAGCGGTCGCCATGCACGTGTCGCAGCCCTCACTGTCGAACGGCGTCCGCAACCTCGAGTCAGAACTCGGCGTCGAACTGTTCAAACGCCTCGGACGAACCGTCCGACTTACATCGGCCGGCGAGCAAGTTGTCCATGCCGGTCGACGGGTGATCCGGGACGTCGCCGACCTCACCACGGTCTCGCGCTCCGTCGCTGACATTCAGACCGGACAGCTTGATCTTGTCGCCCTTCCAACCCTTGCCGTCGACCCTCTCGCACAACTCGTCGGCAAGTTCCGCACACGATTTCCCGGTATCACTATTCACGTTGGCGAGCCTGAGGATGCGTCCAGCATCGAGCGCGAGGTGTCATCCGGCAACGCCGAACTTGGGTTCACCGACATCACCACGGGTGGGTCCGGACTGGCCCGAGTCGAGCTATTCCGACAGGAGGTGTTCGCTGTCTGCCCGCCCACAACCACGCTTCCTGACGGCCCCATCACGCCCGATCAGCTTGCCGCCCTGCCACTCATCGCGACCCCTCCTGGCACCTCCACGCGACGCCTCCTCGATCGCGTCATCTCACGCAGCCAGCTCGACCCGAGCATCGCCGTGCAGATCCATTTCCGCGAAGCAATCCTGCCGCTGGTACTCGCAGGCGCGGGCATCGCCTTGCTCCCAGCCCCGATGGCACACGACGCCAAGACCCGAGGCGCCGTCGTACGTTCTCTACGACCAGCAGTCACCCGTCGAATCGGCGTCGTCCACCGACCCGGCCTGCTCTCGCCGGCAGCCACCGCGATGCTCCGACTCTCGAAGAAGCACAAACCTCCCCGCAGCCTTCCCAATCAAGTCGAGAAGTGACGGTCAATCACGTCCAACGGTCTGAATCGTCGACCGCCTTCGATATCTCGAATGCCTGCTCAAGTGCGCTTTTTGGTGCCCCCGGGAGGATTCGAACCTCCGACCTGCGATTTAGGAAACCGATGCTCTATCCCCTGAGCTACGGGAGCGAAGCCGCTGTGGCCTTACCTGCGGCTGCGGACACGCTATCGAAACACGTGCGTTCGAAGCCGAGACCCCACCCTGAGGACTCTTGCTATTCTCGGGTCGAGCATCGCGTTCTGGTTCGAGGCAGGTTGGCGCTTCGCTCCTCACGGGTGATGCCTTCGCTGCAGACCTCGTGAGCACAATCGACCAACAGCTTGCGCAGCGGCGCTAGGCGAGGCTGCACGTCGAACTGTTCAAGCTGTCCCATCGCGGGAGGCTACCCGAGGTGCCGATCCACTTCACGGACGACATCGAACGCGTCCACCTGCGCGCCGCCGCCGTCGGCGCTCGCCCACCGGAGGTGCTTCCGTTTCAGCTCCACCTCGGGACAGCATCGTAAGGGTCCGGTTCTGTCAACCCGCGGTCACCGGCGCCTCGAAGATCAGCACCCAGTCACTGTCACCTGCGGCATTCTTTCCAGGCGTACTGAAGGGAGCCGACGCCGGACGATACGAGCCATCGGTGGGATCGAACCACTGGGCCGTTGCCTCGGGCGGCAGCTTGGTCTGGTCGAGGGTGAGCGTGCGATCCGTGGGCGTGTAGGCAATCGCCAGTGTGCGATCAGCCGTGACGGCGGCAACGGCGTAGTCGTTCTCCAGGACATCGCCGGTGGACGTGTACGTTCCCGTATCGCCGGTCAGGAACGTGTGCGACGCGTCCGGGACGAGGTCTTGCCACTGCCGATCCTTCAAGAACTGCACGAGGAATCCAAGCTCCGCCACCGCCTTGGTATCGAGATGCTCAATCCAATCGTTGTTGTTCATGCCCCACGTGTACTTGTTGCCGTAGAGCTGCCCAGCAGCGCCCGACAACGCGGTCCACCACTCTTGATTTCGCAGAGTGAGGTCGGTCGTAGCCGGTCCGCCGTCGTTGTTCTCGTCTTCGAAGTTCGCCTCGATCATGAGCACCGGCTGAGTGGGAGAGGCGTTATACGCCTTGAGGACTACGTCGTACGTTGGGGTGTAGCTGTACGCCGACGCAATGTCGATGAGGGGCGGCCACGGGGGATCGTCGAATGATGTCGACACGGGCGGGTTGAGTTCGACCGTCTGGAGCTTGTCTGGGTCGGCTGTTCGGATGCCCTGCGAGAGTGCGATCTCGTACGGGTCGTACGTCTCCCATTGATCGATCTGGTAGTCGTTGCCCAGCATCCAGATGACGTTCAGAGCATCCTTGTAGCGCTGGCCGACGAACATGCCGTACTCGCGGCTCTTGTCGGCGCCGTTGTCCTTGAGCAAGTCGCGAAAGCTTCCCGTTTCGGCAGGATTGAGCACGAGGGTGATGCCATGGCGGGCGGCGATCTGGACCATGGCGTCCATCCTGGCGAAGTAGTCGGGGTTCGGAGTGGAAATGTCGCGGTCGAAGATGAACGGTGTGATCCCGTCGCATGTGCGCGCGTCATCAGCACCCCACGTATAAGGGCCGCAGATCAGATTCACCCAAGCGGTGTTGAAGCCTCGCTTCTGTCGATTCGCGAAGAAGTAGTCCATGTCTTGCGTGGTCAAATGCGCGGACAGGCACTGTGGGGAGTCGCCGATGATCATGAATGGTGCGCCGGCCTGGTCGACGAGGTATCGCCCGTTGCCGCTCACTGCCACCGGGAACGGGAACGACCCGGCTGCGTCCGCAGAGGTCGCGGACGTCGGGGTGATGCCCGTCGTCCCCGACGTCGATGATGGCGAGACAGCGTCGGAGAGGTTCGGGTCGGGGCAGTGTGCACCTCCCGAACCGCTGCACGCGACCTCACCCACCGCTGACAACAACACCAATGCCAGCGCTATCGAGACCCGGGCGAGCCGGGACGGCTCAGCCCCTTCCACCGCTCCGCTGTCGTCCATCTCGTCCCCTGCAAAGTCTGCGCCGCTTGATCCGCTTCCGACGAAGCCGATGATAGTGCCGCGCCGCCGTCACCTCTAGTCGGCGGGCACCGCAAGTCGCACTGGCCGGCCCCGAAAGGGTCGCTCCGCGATACGTAGACCCGAAATTGGCCACCCACAATCCGAGCAGGATCGGCGTCAACATCGCGTAACGCTCGGCTCGAGGCCTAGATGTGTTCGCCGGGGACGTTGTCCGTGAATGTGTTGAGGGTTGCGGCTGGGGTTGACCATCCGAGCGAACCGTGGGTTCGGTGGTGATTGTAGAAGTGGATGAACCCGGTGTAGGCGGTGGTGCGTTGACGATCTGAGGTCC
>JAENVT010000176.1 GCA_016650435.1 Ilumatobacteraceae bacterium | reverse complement strand
CTGCATCCCGGTGATGAGTTCGGACCCGGAGCAAGTACGGAGATCGCCGCAGCTGTCGCCCGACGGGCGGTCGAGGCCGGTTACGTCGCGGCGGTTCGCAAGCACGTCGGGCACGGCGTCGACGACATCACGGTGCAGCGCGAGTATCAGCGGATTCACGTCACGATCACCGTCGAACAATCGATGACGGTGCTCACCATCCATCGACTGGTCGATCGAGTGCGCCAAGCGGTGCGATCTCATGACGCCCACACCGCCGCGGTCGACATCTCCGTCGTTAGGGCAGACACCGTCATCGGCTAAACCAATCCCATGTCACGAGCCATGGGAGACAACTGATGCCACTGAACCCCGAAGCTGTCGGAAGCGTCGGCGAACCCTACGAAGCGTCATGGACGTCGAAGGACGCGTTGCTCTACGCCGTTGGGATCGGCGCGGGTACCAACGAACTCGCTTTCACCACGGAGAACACCAACGGAGTCGAGCAACAGGTCTTCCCAACATTCGCTGTAGTGGTCGGTTGGGGTGGTGGATCGGCAATGCGCAATATCGGAACGTTCAACCCGGCGTTGCTGGTTCACGGCCAACAGGCCATCACGCTGCACAAGGCCCTGCCGGTTGCCGGCTCGGTCAATCTGCAAAGTCGCATTGTGGCAATGCACGACAAGGGCAAGGCCACGGTGGTCGTCTCCGAAACCGTCGCCACCGACCTGGCCGACGGTCAGCCGATGTACACAAACCTGTCGTCGGTGTTCATTCGCGGCGAGGGCGGGTGGGGTGGCGATCGAGGCCCCAGTGGTCCACAGAACGTGCCGCCTGATCGCGCTCCAGATCACGAGGTCACCTACCAGACGTCGCCCGACCAGGCGTTGGTCTACAGGCTCTCCGGCGACCACAACCCGTTGCACAGCGATCCGTCGTTCGCGGCGATGGGTGGCTTCGATCGCCCCATCCTGCACGGCCTGTGCTCATACGGATTCACGGGTCGTGCTCTGCTGCATACGTTGTGCGGCAGCGATGCGGCACGGTTCCACCACATCGAAGGTCGCTTCGCCTCGCCGGTGTTACCCGGCGACGCGCTGACCGTAGCGATGTGGGAAACCGTCGATGGCACCGCAGTGTTCACGACCTCGGTCGGTGATCGAGCGGTGATCGATCAGGGATTGATTCGGTTCGACTGAAAGCTGTGGCTCAGCGCGGCTGAGGCCAGCCTCCCGGCTCGCCGTCCATGCCGGAATTGAGGCGTGCCTTGGCCACCAACTCGCGTACGACCGGGCCAATTGCCGACGGGTCTTCAACGGGTGCTTGTCGCGGACCCCGCACCCAACCCTCGGCGATCGCCAACAGGTTCCCGCTGACCTCGAACACCCGACCGGTAACGTCCTTCGACTCTGCCGACGCCAACCAAGTTGCGATGGGCGCGATCCAACGCGGCGAGCGCATCTCGCGCTCCTCGTCCGTCTCCGGAGCCGGGCCAAGACCTTCGGTCATGCGCGTCAGCGCGACCGGCGCGACAGCATTTACGGTGACGCCGTAGCGGGCCATTTCCAGCGCGGCGATGTTGGTGAACGCAGCGATGCCTGCCTTCGCCGCGCCGTAGTTGGTCTGCCCGGGGTTGCCGTAGATGCCACTGACCGACGTGGTGTTGATGATCCGCCCGTCGACCGGCTTGCCGGCCTTTGCCTGCTCGCGCCAATACGCGGCCGCCCAACGGCTGGGAGCAAAGGTGCCCTTCAAGTGGACGTTGATGACCGCATCCCACTCCTCCTCGGTCATGTTGGTCAGCATGCGGTCGCGCAAGATGCCGGCGTTGTTGACGACCGCGTGCAGATCGCCGAACGTCTCGATCGCCGTGTTGATCAACCGCTGCGCACCTTCCCAAGACGCGACGCTGTCGCCGTTGGCCACCGCCTCGCCACCCATCGCCTTGATCTCCTCCACAACATGCTCGGCTGCGGTGAGGTCGCCACCCGAACCATCGACGTTGCCACCCAGGTCGTTGACCACGACCTTGGCGCCATGTGCAGCAAGGCTCAGAGCGTGCTCGCGTCCGATCCCGCGGCCGGCACCCGTCACGATGGCGATTCGACCGTCACATAATTTGCTCATTGGGTACGAACCCCTCGACTAGGTATTGGAATACCCGAATCATAAAGTGGCGGCGATGTGTGACTGCCAGTCGACCACCGGAATGACTCGCCGCGACGCCATCGCCGAGGCAGTGGCCGTTGGTACAGCCATCGCCGGAGCAGTGGTCCTCGGCTCTGCCATCGCCGTCGGTGCCGGAGTCGCCGGAGAAGCGCGGGCCGCTGCCGGCCCGGCCGTGCCGGCGGTCGAAGTACTGCCGGGTTTGTTCATCTACCCGCGCGACGCGTGGGGCTCGAATCTTCCGCCCGCGGGACCAATCGAGGTCGAGACACCGCTGTTCCTGCTGGTCCATCACACTGCTTCGTCGAATTCCTACAGCAGCGCAGCCGGTGTGATCCAGGCCACCTACGCCTTCCACACCAGCGCGGCAAAGGGTTGGAGCGACGTGTGCTACGAGTTCTTCATCGGACGCGACGGCGACGTATGGGAAGGCCGGGCGGGAGCGCTGACAGGGCCGGTCGTGGCAGACGCGACCGGCGGGAGTCAGGGATTCGCCCAATTGATCTGCCTGCTCGGCGACTTCACCTCGCAGTTGCCAACCGCGGCCGCCCAGACCTCACTCGTCAACGTGTTGGCGTGGCTCAGTGGTCGGTACGCCATCGACATCGGTGACGGCGCGACGACATCGTTCATCTCCAGAGGATCGCAACGGTGGCCAGCGGGTACCCCCATCACCACCAACACCATCGCCGGTCACCGCGACATGTCGTTCACCGAGTGCCCGGGCAACACGCTCTATCCGCTGCTGCCGGAGATTCGTGCTCGAGCCGTGGCACAGCGCGAGGTGTGGAAGCCGATCCTCAAGCCGGCGCGGCGACTTGGCGTCGTCACCCTTTAGCCTGCGCGGATGACTATGTCTGCGACCGTCGACGTCGCTGACGTTGTCGTCGTCGGCGCCGGCCCTGCTGGTGCGACCGCGGCAACGCTGTTGGCCCGCGCCGGCCGGTCGGTCATCGTGATCGACAAGGCGGTGTTCCCGCGCGATAAGTGTTGCGGCGACGGTCTCACAACGCTCGCGTTGCGCGAGCTCGAGCTGCTCGGTTTGAAGCCGACGATGGTGCCGAATTGGAAGTCGGTCGACGCCGCATGGTTGCGGTCACCAAGCGGACGCGAAGTGCGTGTGCCGTTGCCCGCTGATGGGATCTTCGCGGCGACG
>JAENVT010000175.1 GCA_016650435.1 Ilumatobacteraceae bacterium | reverse complement strand
CGGCGGATCCGCGCTCGATTCGAATTCGGCCCACGACAGGCCGTCAACCCATTCGCTGGTGAGCACCCGTTTGGTGCTGGTTGCCGGGTCGACAGCGGGAATGGCGATGAACGGATGAGCGGCAAAGTGGTTGCAGAACTCCGTCTGGTTCGCGGCCTCCAACTCGTAGTCGAGCTCGTCGCGCATGCGGTTGCGTAGCTCGTCGACAAGACCTTTGGCGTCGAGCCCCTTCAGCACGAAGGCGGTGCCGAGCCGGTAGAACGCTTCGGCATTGTCGAGGTCGCTGTCGATGGCCTCGGCCACACCGGGGTACTGCACCTTCACCGCCACATCGCGTCCGTCTCGTGTCACGGCGCGATGCACCTGACCGACGCTCGCTGCTGCGATCGGCACGACCTGCCAATCGAGGAAGATGCGTTCTGGCGGCTGCCCGAGTTCGTCAGTGACCATCTTGGCGGCCAGCGCCGGAGCCATGGGTGTGGCGTCGGACTGCAACGTGGCCATCGCCTTCTGCGCGTCGTCCGGAAGCGCCTCCATGATGAAGCTCAGCAGCTGGCCGAACTTCATCAACGCCCCCTTCATGTTGCCCAGCTCGCGGGCGACGTCCTCGGACGTGCGGATGGCGAACTGCTGGTCCATCTCGTCGCGCTGCCCTGTATGGACCACACGACGCAGGCGGTGGACGAGGTAGCGGCCGCCGTTACGCGCCGTCAACCGCCACACGCGAGCCGTGCGGCGCCAGCGAACCAGCCGGCTCACGCCAGTCGGCGCGCCGTCGGATTGGCCGCGAGGAGATCGTGCGGTAGCTCGGCGCCGGTGACCTCGTCCGTCCAATACGTGCCGGCGTCGAGACGAGCCAAGGCCACCTCGACATCGGCGAGATCGCGCTCGATGCCATCGAGGTCGAGAGGCAAGTTGGCGGCGTCGCTCATCGACCGGCATCGTAACCGTGCTCGAGTGGTCATGGCCTACTGTTCGGTCGTGGCGCAGGTACGACTCGAGCACATCACCAAATCGTTCGGGGAAGGCGCAGCAGCGGTGAAGGCAGTCGACGACGTGTCGCTCGACATCGAGGATCACGACTTCATGATCCTGTTGGGCCCGTCGGGTTGCGGCAAGAGCACGTTGCTGCGAATGGTGGCCGGTCTCGAGAATCCGACGAGCGGCGACATCTACATCGGCAACACGAAGGTCAACGACATCGAGCCGAAGATGCGCGATGTGGCGATGGTTTTCCAGAGTTACGCGTTGTACCCGCACAAGACCGCGCAGGCCAACATCGAGTTCCCACTCAAGGTCCGCGGCGAGTCGAAGGTAGATCGCGCCGCCAAGGCCAAGTCAGCTGCCGAGGCATTGGGCCTCACTGAGTATCTCGACCGCAAACCCGGTCAGCTCAGTGGTGGCCAACGTCAGCGTGTTGCGCTCGCTCGCGCCATCGTGCGCCAGCCGGCGGTCTTCTGCATGGACGAGCCGCTGTCGAACCTCGATGCGAAATTGCGCGGCGAAACCCGCGCTGAACTCGTCGATCTGCACCGCCGTCTCGACGCAACGATCATCTACGTCACCCACGATCAGGTGGAGGCAATGACCATGGGGACAACGGTGGCGGTGATGAGCCGAGGCCAGCTCCAGCAGATCGGCACACCGCAAGCGGTCTACGCCAAACCCGAGACCGTGTTCGTCGCCACGTTCATCGGAACACCCCCGATGAACGTGATGCCGGCCGGGCTGTTCGAGCGCAGCGACGCCCTGGTAGGGGTGCGGCCGGAGCACCTGCGGGTATCGACGAACGGCGGCCTGCCGGTAACCATTCGCATGGTCGAGCAGCTCGGCCACGAGACCTTGCTGATCTGCGATGCGGCGGGTACGCGCGTGGTCGTGCGCCAGGATGCCGAGTCCGTTGCACCCCCGATTGGTGCCGAGATCAAGATCGATGCGGCCGAAGCCCACCGTCACCGGTTCGACCCGGTCACGTTGCACAGGCTGGATCTATCAGGACGAGTCGGATGAGGCGAAAGTGGCGCGACCTGCCGGTGGCAATCGGCATGTTGGTGCCCTCGGCGGCAATTCTCGGCGTGTTCGTGGTGTACCCGTTGGTTCGGGCGATCCAGCTCGGTCACCTGCGTTGCGATGCAACCGGCAAACGATGTCGTGAAGGCGGGTGGGGTCAATACATCGACGTGTTCCGCAGCCACGAGTTCCAGCACGCATTGGCGAACAACATGCGTCTGGCCCTGATGACGGTGCCCATCGGGCTGGCGCTGGGCATCGGTCTTGCCGTCCTCGCCGACAAGCAGATCCGGGGCATCGGCTTCTTCCGCACTGTGTTCTCGTCGACCGTCGCCACCAGCGTCGCCGTTGCCAGCCTGGTGTGGTTCGTCTTGCTACAGCCTCAGGTCGGAGTGTTGCCGGATCTCTTCCATGGCCTGATTCCGTCGCTGAAGACCCCGGGTTTGCTGCAGGATCCCGGTACCGCACTACCCGCTGTCGCGCTCAGCAGCATCTGGGCCAGCCTCGGGTTCACGTTCATCGTCATGACTGCGGCGCTACAAGGCATTCCTCGCGAGTTGTACGAAAGCGCGTTCGTCGACGGCGCGGGCGGATGGATGCGTTTCACCAATGTCACCATCCCGATGCTCGGCCCGACAATTCTTTTCACCTCGGTGGTGCTGACGACCCGGGCCTTCCAGGCATACGGCGAGGTTGCGTTGCTCACCCAAGGAGGACCAAACCCGCAACGCCCGACGGAGTCAGTGGCCTACCTGATCTACGGGCAGACCTCGTTGATCAAGAACGACATCGGTCTGAAGTCGACCGCGGCAGTCCTGCTGTTCTTCGTCTTGCTCGTACTCGCATTCGTGCAGTTCCGTGGCCTTGAAAAGCGGGTGCACTATGGCACTTAGATCTGGGGTAACTGACACCGGCACGACCGAGGTCGTGCACGGAGCGCGCAAGGTCGGCCGTTATGCGTTGCTGATCTTTCTTGCGTTCATCGTGCTGTTCCCTATCTACGCCGCGTTGATGCAGGCATTGAAGAGCGGCCCCGATGCGATCGACCACCCGAAGTCATTGCTGCCGATCAACTTCACGCTCGACACCCTGCGCGCGGCATGGAAGATCGGCGATCTCGGGCGGCTGATGTTGAACAGCGTGGTCGTCGCCGTCGCCGTGACGTTTGGAGTGATCATCACCAGCTTGCTCTCGGCCTATGCCTTCGCGTTCCTCGACTTCCCCGGCAAGGGCCCGGTCTTCATCTTCTTCCTCGCCACACTGCTGGTACCGGCCGAACTGACCGTTGTGGTCAATCAGCGCACCATCGACTCGCTCGGCTGGATCAACAGCTACCAGGGCTTGATCGTGCCATTGCTGGCGACGACGTTCGGCACGTTCCTGGTCCGTCAGGTCTTCTTGACCGTGCCGAAGGAGTTGCGCGAGGCCGCGTCGCTGGATGGTGTCGGTCACTTCCGGTTCCTGTGGGAAGTGGCCATGCCATTGTGCCGCCCGACGCTCGGGGCACTCGCTTTGTTCACGTTCCTCGGCACGTGGAATCAGTATCTGTGGCCGCAGGCGATCACGACCGACGATGCCCACCGCACCATTCAGATCGGGCTGGAACGGTTGAAGATCGGCGACATCTCCCGACTCAATCTGGTCACGGCCGGCACCGTGATCGCCGCCCTGCCGATCTTTGTCGTGCTGGTCGTGTTCCAGCGTCAGTTGGTTCGTGGCCTGACTGCCGGGGCGGTCAAAGGGTGAGGCGGGTCGCCGCGCTGATGCCGTTGCTGCTCATCGCGGTGTCGTGCGGCTCGGGCAAGTCGATCATTACCGCCGGCAGGAAGCCAACGGTCGTGACCCAGCCTCCGCCGGTCACCCTCGCGCCTGGTGTAACGCTGCCGGTCGGCGACACCTTGCCTCCAGTCGACACGACGATCGCACCGACCACAACCGCGGCGCTGCTCGACACGTTGCCGAACTGCCCGACGGATGCATTGGCATCGGCCAGCGGTCCGGTCGAATTGACGTTCTGGCACGGGATGAACGGTCCGCTCGCCGACGAGTTGCAGAAGTTGACCGATGCCTACGACGCCGGTCAGTCGAAGGTCCACGTGACGTTGATCGAAGGGAGCTACGAGCAGACCATCGACAAGTACCTGCAAGCTGGTCAGGCCAATCGACCGGACTTGGTGCAGATGCCCGAGTACATGGTGCAGCAGATGGTCGATTCGCAGTCGGTGGTTCCCGCCGAGGCCTGCGTGAAGTCGAGCGGGTACGACACGAGCGCGTTCTTGGCGACCGGGCTCGGTGCCTATGCCACCCAAGGTGTGCAGTGGTCGATTCCGTTCAACATCTCCAACCCGGTGCTGTTCTACAACAAGAAGAAGTTCATCGCCGCTGGGCTCGACCCCGACAAGCCGCCTGTCTCACTCGATGAGTTGCGCGCTGACAGCCAAGCGATCGTCCAGTCGGGCGCGGCGAAGTACGGGCTGGCCCTCGACTCTGGCTTCGATTCCGGCGGCGGCTGGTACATCGAGCAGTGGTTTGCCAAGGCGGGCGAGTTCTACGCCGACGACCAGAACGGTCGCAGCGCGCGTGCTACCAAGGTGCTGTACAACAATGCCGTGGGCCAATCGCTGCTCACGCTGATGCAGTCGTTGATTGCCGACGGGCTGGCTGTCAACGTCGGTGACAACGCTGGTGGGATCGACAACCTGCTGAAGCTGGCCGACAACGCCGAGCCGGCAGCCATGACCATCGCCACGTCGGCGGCAATCGGCGGGGTGCTGGCGGTCTTGGCGGGCGGTCAATTCCCGCAGATCGCGCCCGACGACCTAGGGATAGCCGCGATGCCCGGCCCCGACGGCAAGCCCGGCGCGTTGGTCGGTGGGGCATCGTTGTGGGTCGTAGATACCGGCGACGACGTGCGCACCGCGGCATCGTGGGACTTCATCACCTACCTGACGGCCGCTCAGCAGCAGAGTGAGTGGTCGTCGGCCACCGGGTATGTGCCCGTGCGAACCGATGCCTTGACGCTCGACCCGCTGAAGACAACGTGGACCACCGACCCTCGTTTCAAGGTCCCGTACGACCAGTTGTTGTCGTCGCCCGACGCGCCGACTTCGGTCGGCCCGATCCTCGGACCACTGCGCGAGGTGCGCACGGTGACGGCGCAAGGTGTCGCTGCGATCTTCGGCGGTGCCGATGTGGCGGCGACGTTGGCAGCGTCTGCGGCGCAAGCCGACGCCCTGATCGCCGACTACAACTCCCGCAACGGCTAGTCCGTGCGATGAGAGATGAGCCCACCGGCGCCGCATATCTCTCATCGCGGGCTCAGTGGAGGGTGTACCAGCCGGTGACGTCGATGATCAGGTGGCAGCCGGCCTGGGTGTAGAGGCTCACCGCATCGAGGCCGAGTGGCACCATCACCGCGTTTGGAATTGTCTGGCCGGAGCGAACCGTGTTGAGGTTCGACACCAGCGGGCGATCGGTGTGCGCCGGCCATGCGGTGACGTAGCCCGCCCCACCCGATTGGGTCACAGTGATGTTCGCGGCGACCGCGATTGCTGCGTTGGGTGGGACGACCGCCGTGGATCCGATCTGGCGAGTGATGGAGCTGACTGGTGAAGTCGGCGAGATCGTTTCCTGGCGGGTGTCCAGCATCCGCACGGGGGTGACCGGAACGAACAAGCCGGCGCTGCCCAAAGCCGCAGTGGAGTCGGTGAACCACCCGGCGACATCGGCGATCAGATCTGCGCCACCCATCGTGAACAGTGAAACTGCGCCGCCGGAGCCGATGGGCACGATGACAAGGTTGGCGCGTGTCTCACCGGCTAGCAGATTGAGATTCGAGACGGTCGGCATCGCATTGCCAGTGGGCCATACGGTGACAAACCCAGCGGCGGTCGCTTGATCCGCGGTGACGTTGAGCACGACGGCCGACACGCCGTTGCCCGGCACGGGTCCATGTCCAGTGACTTGCAGGTTGAGTTCGCCACCAGCTTGAAGCTTGCCTTGCGGCGCACCGAGGCCTTGGCGTGTGTCGAGGATGCGCTCTGGTGTCGAGGTCTGCAGCCGCCCGTCCGAGGATGCCGAGGTGGGCACGTAGTACCCGGCGAGATCGGCGATGAGATGCGTGCCACCCGACGTGAACAAAGCGACCTTGCCGTTCGCCCCGACCTTCACGGTGACCAGATTGGCGACGGTCTGCCCGATCGCTTCGAGGTTGAGGCTCGACACCAGGGGTCGCCGGATACCCGATGGATAGACCGAGACGTAGCCCGCTTGCGTAGCTTCGGCAGCGGTGACGTTCAGCACCACGGCGGCGACCCCGGTGGCCGGCACGCTCCCGACTCCGGTGATCTGCAGGTCGATCTGTCCGCCGGCACCGACAACCCCGGCCGGCGCGCCGGTCCCATCGCGGGTGTCGAGGATCCGCCGCTGCACAACGGGCACGTACTTGGTGGTTGCAACCGCTGGCTGCTGGAGAGCGACGCCGGCCGATCCGTCGATCAAGCCGAGTGCCAATGCCGATGTGTTGCCGATCGGGTTGCCCCAAGCGACGATGTCACCCGAATCGAGCAGCGAGAACCCGTTGATCGACATGCCGGGCAGTGTCGCGACGCCGCCCGCACCGAATGACGAGTCGGAGTTGCCGAGTTGGTCCAACCCGGCGATCCCATTCGAAGCGATCTGTCGGTAGAAACCGCCCGTGCCCGCGAACGCGAGGTTCACGTCGTCGAGCGGCGGGGCGACGGTGCCCAACGGCGTGCCGTCGGGCGAGAACGCTAGAACTGGATCGCCGAAATCTCCGGTCATCCGGATCGTGTCGTTGGCAAAGTGAGCGACCCGACAGACGGCGCGTGGTGTGGAGACGATTCCGCCTACACCGAATGTGATGTCGTAGCTGCCATCGCTCAGCAACGCAACCAGGCCGCACAACACCTGGTTGGGCGCCGCGCTTGTATATGCAAATGCAACGACGAGGCGACCATCGGACAGGACTGTGCCATTGGATGATGAGTACGCGACGTTGGTGGCGCCCATTCGCGACCCGGTTGGCAAGAGCGCGGCGATGTCGGGGTTGAACGTCGTATCGATCGACGTGTCGGGCCTGACCAACGACGCGACCCGCGTGCCGCCGGCGCTGTCGCCCAGCGCGTACGTGGCTCCGTCCGGTCGCCCCACCAGTTGCCGAGGGAAGAGGTGAATCGGAAGGGCATCGATCGTTCCATCGGCCTCGATGACGTTCAGGCCGGCGGTGGCCGACAGCGTGGTAGCGATTGTTCGGCCATCGGCAAGCGGAGTGAGGTCGCCCAGGACGCCCGCTGGGAAGATGACACCGCCTGCTCCGAACGTTGCATCCAGGTGACCGAGCGGCGAATACCGAGCCACGAACTGCTGCACCGCCGGTTGGCCGGGCGTCTGAAGAAATCCGCTGACCACCAGCGATCCGTCGGCCAACTGCACGACTTGCTCGGGTCTGACCTGCCTGCCGGCAGCGAAGCTGGCATCGATCATCACGCCATTGATTCCAAATCCGGGTACCGGTTGGCCATCGGCTGCCGCCGGTGACGACCACAAGAACGTCGTCGCCAACGAGACCAGCATGACCAGCCGCCTCCGTTGTTTCACCGCTCGCACATTAGGGTCGCCCGGATAGCGTGTCGATCCATGGCTACCCCCTTTCCTGCCCTCGATGGTTCCGCGCCCCGCAAGCAGCAGTTCGATTCAGCGCCCGAGATGGGCATCGACACCAGCAAGCGTTACACGGCGACGATTGACACAAGCATGGGCACCCTCGTCGTCGCTCTCGACGCGATCAATGCTCCGCTCTCGGTCAACAACTTCGTCTTCCTCGCCGCCCAGCACTACTACGACGGCGTGGTCTTCCACCGAATCATCAACGGCTTCATGTGCCAAGGCGGCGACCCCACCGGCACTGGTCGCGGTGGACCTGGGTATCGCTTCAACGACGAGCCCGTCAAGCAGAAGTACCAGATCGGCTCGCTGGCCATGGCCAATGCCGGGCCTCACACCAACGGCAGCCAGTTCTTCTTGATCAGCGGTCCCAGCGGTGTCAATCTGCCCCCGCAGTACAACCACTTCGGACAGGTCGTGAAGGGCTTGGAGATCGTGGATGCAATGCAGCGTGTCTCGACTGATCGCAGTGATCGACCGGGCACCGATGTCGTGATCAACTCCGTCACCATCACCGTCGCCGACTGACCACCGGTGGTTGCCGAGAAGATCTCGCTTGCCGCGGCGCGCCGAATCTCATTGGCTGCGCAGGGGTTCGCCGATCCCCGTCCGACGGGACGTGTCGACCGCCGCCATTTTCGTCGCGTGCTCGACCGCGTCGGGTTGATCCAGATCGATTCGGTCAATGTGTTGGTGCGCAGCCAGGAGCTCCCGCTGTTCGCCAGGCTCGGGCCACACCCGCGCAGCCTCATCCCCGACGCCACCAGATCTGGTGAGGTGTTCGAGTATTGGGTGCACGAGGCCTCGCATGTCGACATGGCCCACTACCAACTCCATCGATGGAAGATGACCCTCGAGCACAAGTGGTCGCGCTACTTCACACTCAACGAACGGCGTCCCGACTACATCGAGGAGGTCTACCGAAGGATCGAGGTCGACGGTCCCGTTGCCTCGGGTGATCTGTCCGAACGCGTCGGCAAGAAGGGCACCTGGTGGGACTGGGACGACGCCAAGGTCGCGCTCGAACATCTCTTCTGGAAGGGCCGCGTGACAGTCACCCGCCGTGCGGGGGACTTCGCGCGCATCTACGACCTGATCGAGCGGGTCATCCCCGCCGAAGTGCTCGCTCGCCCCGAAGTGGCCGAGCGTGAAGCCCGCAAGCAACTACTCGAACTGGCCGCGCGGCACCACGGAATCGGCACGTTCTTCGATCTCACCGACTACCACCGCCAGGGCAGCGCACCGTGCAAGCCGTTGGTCG
This sequence comes from Ilumatobacteraceae bacterium, assembly GCA_016650435.1. Next base: position 5,137 of record JAENVT010000175.1, on the reverse strand, counting down.
CCGAGCTCGAAGAGGAAGGCGTGCTCCGCCGCGTGCAGGTCGAGGGGTGGACCAAGCCGGCGTACCTGCACAGGGATGCGCGCTTGCCGCGGCGGATCAACGCGTGCACGTTGCTGAGCCCGTTCGACCCGGTGGTGTGGAATCGCGACCGAGCAAACCGGTTGTTCGGCTTCCACTACCGCATCGAGATCTACACACCGCAGCCCAAGCGGATCTACGGCTACTACGTGTTGCCGATCCTGTGGGGCGACAGCGTTGTGGGCCGGCTCGACATGAAAGCTGACCGGCAGCGAGGCGCGCTGCTGGTGCAGGGTTCGTTCACCGAGCCAGGCGTCCCGGCCGGGCCGTTGGCCGACGATCTCGCGCCAGAGTTGCACGCCATGGCGGGGTGGCTGGGACTGGGCGACGTCGAGGTAGGGAAACGTGGCGACTTGGCCTCCACCCTTCGCGATGCAGTCGGTAACTACGCTCGGCATTGATGTCAGAACCCCAGTCGTGGTCGCCGCCCGAGCACCTGCCCCGATGGGTGTGGAAAGCAATCGCCATCTTCTGGCTCGGGTACATCATTTCGATCGTGACGAGGTCGGTGTGGGCCAGTCTGTCGGCGCTGTTCATCTTGCTGCTGGTGTCACTGTTCTTGTCGCTGGCGATCGAGCCGGGCGTCAATCGGCTGGCGGCGCGTGGGTGGCGCCGGGGCACGGCAACGGCCGTGATCCTGGTCGGCGTCTTTGTCGGTTTCCTGGTTTTCGTCATCGCGATCGGCACGCTGGTCGGCCAGCAGATCGCCACGCTGCTCGGTGACTCCGAGAAGTACGTCAACCGCACGGTCAACTTCCTCAACGACAACTTCGGTACCCACATCAACGCCACGCAGGTGATCACCTCGATCAATGATCCTGAGGGCTCGGTGCAGCGCTTCATCCGCAGTCAGCAGGGCAAGGTCGTCGATCTGTCGGTTGCGGCACTCGGCGTCTTGGTGAAGGGCTTGTCGGTGTTGCTGTTCACGTTTTATCTCGTTGCCGATGGCCCGAAGATGCGGCGCGCCATCTGCAGCAGATTGCGCCCCGATCGGCAGCGGCGGGTGCTCAGTGGCTGGGAACTGGCGATCGACAAGACCGGCGGCTACCTCTATTCGCGAGCGTTGCTGGCCGGTCTCTCGGCGTTCTTCCACTGGGTGCTGTTTCAGGCCATCGGCATCCAGGCCCCGGTGGCAATGGCCATGTGGGTGGGCATCATCAGCCAATTCCTGCCAGTCGTCGGCACGTACATCGCCGGTGCGCTACCTGTGCTGGTGCAGTTCGTCGACTCACCACCGAAGGCGCTCGTCATCTTGATCTTCGTAATCCTCTACCAGCAGGTCGAGAACTACTTCCTGCTGCCGCGCATTACCGCCCGCACAATGGATCTTCATCCGGCGATCGCTTTCGGATCGGCCATCGCCGGTGGCGCCATACTCGGTGCCGTCGGCGCGGTGCTTGCTATTCCGGCAGCCGCAATGGCGCAGGCCGTGATCAGCAACTTCGGCGAACGCCACGAGGTGATCGACAGCCACCTCACCAGCATGGTGCCCGGCAAACATTTGTCGCGCAGGTCGCGGCGGATCAGGACCGGCAGCGTCGATGGCGACACCTGACGCCTTTGCCCCGCTCGCCATCACACGCCGCAGTGGGTTCGACGAATCGGTTCATTTTGGAACAGTTGTCGGCCTCTCGGCGGCTGGGGAGATCGAGTTCTCCGTAGGTGATCCGAGCGCGCCGATCTATCCACGATCGTCGAACAAACCGATGCAGGCGGTGGCGATGGTGCGCGCCGGCTTGCAGTTATCCCCCGACCTCTTGGCGCTGGTCTGCGCCAGTCATGACGGCACGCCTATGCACGTCGCCGCGGCGCGTCGGATCTTGGCGACTGCCGGGCTCGACGAGCAGTGGCTGGCGAACACCGCCGACCTCCCGCTCGACCGCGCCTCTGCGGAAGCGGTGTTGCGTGCCGGCGGCGGGCCGACACCGTTGCAGATGAATTGCAGCGGGAAGCACAGCGGCATGGTCGTGACCAGCGCGATCAACGGTTGGCCGACCGACGCCGGATACCTGTCGCCGGAGCATCCCTTGCAACAGCACATCACCGCCACGATCGACGACCTCGCCGGCGAAGACCACAGCCACATCGGCGTCGACGGCTGTGGGTCACCGGCTCACGTGATCTCGTTGGTTGGTCTGGCGCGGGCGTTCCGGACCATCGCGACAGGATCGGGCGGCGACGCCGGCGACCAGGTCTATGCGGCGATGACCACGCATCCCGAGATGGTCGGTGGCGATGATCGTGACGTCACCCAGTTCATGCGGTTCATTCCGGGTTTGATGGCCAAAGATGGTGCCGATGGCGTGTTCGCCGCGGCGATGCCAGATGGTCGTGCCATGGCGTTGAAGATTGCCGATGGCGCCAACCGAGCCCGACCACCGGTGACGGTCGCGGCGTTGCGCGCCCTGGGCCTCGACGTGTCTGCGGTGGAGCCGTTGGTCACGCAGTGGGTGTTCGGGCATGGCCGCCACGTGGGCGAAGTGCGAGCAATCGCGCCGTAAGGTACGGCGATGAGCCCGATTCCCTTCGTCACCCTCGACGAACCGCGTTACGGCGCGTCGGTTCCGGTCTCACCTCTGGTACGCCGAGTGATCGCCAACAACCCGTCGAAGTACACGTACCTCGGTACCGGCACGTACATCGTCGGCCATGGCGACGTCGCGGTCATCGATCCGGGGCCGATCCTCGACGAGCACCGCGATGCGCTTGCCGCGGCGCTCGAGGGCGACCGCGTACGAGCGATCCTTATCACCCACTGCCATTCCGATCACTCACCGCTAGCGGCGTGGCTGCGCGAAGAGACCGGTGCACCGACGATCGCCTTTGGTCCGCACGGCGCCGTCGAGGTCGATCCGGACATCGACGACGCGATCGAAGACGGCGTGACGTTGGAAGAGACCACTGATACTGACTTCGATCCCGACGTTCGCGTTGGCGATGGCGAGGTCGCCGCAATGGGAGTCGGATGGACGATGCGTGCGGTGCACACACCCGGGCACACCTCCAACCACATGTGCTACGCGCTCGACGAAGAGCAGGCGCTGTTCACCGGCGATCACGTCATGGGCTGGAGCACGACGGTGGTGTCGCCGCCCGACGGCGACATGCGCGCCTACATCGACTCGCTGCGCAAGGTCATGGCGCGTGACGACATCTCGCTGTGGCCGACCCACGGTGCTCCGGTCATGTCGCCGAAGCCGTTCTTGGAGGCGTTCCTCGAACATCGCCTGGAGCGCGAAGCTCAGGTGATCGCCGCGGTGCGCTCCGGTCAATCCGACATCGAAGGAATGGTCAAGCAGATGTACGCCGACGTTAGCGAGGAGCTGCACAAGGCCGCCGGTCGCAGCGTGCTGTCACATCTGATCAAGTTGGTCGACGACGGTGTCGTGACGGTCGAAGGCAACGGCAAAGACGCCAGGTATTTCCCGGCGTGATGACCGTCAGCCGCCGGTCGTCTACGACCCGAGCGTGTCAACAGGCAAAGTGTCCAAACTGGTGGTGTCACCGGTCGGGGTAGACACAATCGGCGATCCATTGATGGTGGTGGTTGTGTTGTTGTCGTCGCTGCTGCACGCGGAGGCGAGAACAGTCAATACGCAGGCGCCTACAACGGCGGCCGTCATTCGCTTGTGGAACATGACTCTCCATTTCAGGTGAGGGTTGATTTCGCTGGAGTTGCCCTGGCCAGCACGAACACGGCAGCCATTCATCCAACGTGGGTGCTCTGAACCTGAGGTCCAGAGTCACGAGTCCAGGGTGTGCCCAGCGCGGCGCCCGTTTAAACCTGGCCTGCTCACGCAAACTGGTCGAGGATGCTCGATTCGGTGATTCGATCGAGCGTCTCTTTGACGGCAGTGGCCAGCGAGCGGTCGATGCCTTCGACTTCGGCGATCTCGGCGACGGTCGCTCGCCGCAGCTTGGCGAGGTCGCCGAAATGGTCGACGATCGCGTTGGCCAGCGCTGGGGTGATGCGTGGTACCCGGGTCAGCAGACGCAAGCCGCGTGGTGTTGCCGGCGAATCACCATCGAGGCCATGCCCGGCCCAGTTGTTGGCGATGCGTGGATAGTCGGCCAGAACCAGTTCGAGCTCGTGGTTGATCTCTCCATTGACCTCATCGACCTGGAGCCGCAGCAGCCGGGCGTCGACACCCAGCTCGACGATCATCGTTTCGATCTCGGCAGAGATGCGGCGCACCATTTCGCCGCGTTGCACCACGGCGGCAACGTCGCGGATGGTGGCCATGTCTTCGAGCTCGAGCTCGGTCAGCGTTGCCAGTGTGTCGTCGAGGCGCACCTTGTATCGCTCGAGGGTCTGTAGTGCCTGATTGGCGCGATCGAGCAAGCGGCTGATGTCTTGCAACTGATGTCGCATGCCGCCGGCGTACACGCTGATGACGCCCATCTCCTCGCTGACGCTCACGACCGGCACGGGGATCGAGCGGGCCACGCGTTCGGCGGTGCGGTGGCGCGTGCCTGTCTCGGTTGTCGGAACGGTGGGATCCGGCACCAGATGCACGTTGGCGCGGGTCAGGCGCTGGCCATACGAACCGAGAATGATCGCGCCGTCCATCTTGGCCAGCTCGCTGAGCCGCTGAGGACTGAACGGTGCATCGAGCTGGAAGCCACCGCTGCAGATCGCCAACACGTCGTGTCCGTCGCCAAGAATCAGCAAGGCACCCGTCTTGGCGCGCACGATGCGTTCGATTCCATCACGAAGCGGGGTGCCTGGGGCGACCAGTGCCAGCGCCTCGTGCAAGGCGTCGGTGGGCGGCCTGGACGTCGTCATGGAGGAATTCTACTTGGAGCGGACCCCATGCAATCCCACGGCCAACAAAGCCTCGTTGAGCGTGGCGGCGCGGACCAGCGAGATGCCCTCTACACCGTTGGCAGAGTTGGCCGGCACGATCGCCCGAGTGAACCCAAGCCGCGCTGCCTCGGCCAGTCGACGGGAAGCGTGCGCAACCTGGCGCAACTCGCCAGCCAGGCCGACCTCGCCGAATGAGATGACATCGGGTGGAAGTGGATGGTCGGCCAACGCGCTGACGATGGCGAGGCACAT
>JAENVT010000174.1 GCA_016650435.1 Ilumatobacteraceae bacterium | reverse complement strand
TCGCTCGCCGAGGCTCCGGCGACCGACGCCATGATGATGCCGAGGACGGCGACGACCGTGAATGCCAGCACATGTGACCATCCACGCAGCAGTGGCTTGATCACCACAGAATCCACGGCCCCGACGGTATCCACGCGAAGCCCGATACGTTCGTGGTTTCCGCATGTTCCACGGCAAGATTCCACGGCAAGATTCCACGGCAAGATTCCACGGTAAAGATCTCTGACCCATGAGCACCAGCGACAACCACACCGGCGATAGCCGAGCCACCGAGAACGAGAACCGGAACGGCGTCGGGTTCGACATCGTCCGTGATCTGGTACGAGCCGACATCGAAGCCGGCACGTTCGGAGGTCGAGTGCAGACTCGCTTCCCACCAGAACCGAACGGCTACCTGCACATCGGCCACGCCAAGGCGATCGTTGTCGATTTCGGCGTCGCTGCAGACTTCGGCGGGGTGTGCAACCTTCGATACGACGACACAAATCCCGATACTGAAGACATTGAGTTCGCTAGCTCGATCATCGACGACATCACCTGGCTTGGCTTCCCTCCCGGCAAACCGCTGTACGCATCCGACTACTTCGAGCAGCTCTACGTGTGGGCCGAGCACCTGGTGTCGAGTGGCGTCGCGTATGTCGACGACCAGGACGGCGAGACCATCTCGGCACAGCGCGGCGGATACGGCAAACCCGGTGTCGAAAGCCCGTATCGCGATCGGCCCATCGACGAGAACCTCGATCTGCTCGGGCGGATGCGCGCCGGCGAATTCGCCGATGGCTCACGCGTGCTACGCGCCAAGATCGACATGCAGCACGAAAACATGCAGTTGCGCGATCCGGTGATGTATCGCATTCGCCGCGGCCACCACTGGCGCACCGGCGACGAGTGGGTGATCTACCCGACGTACGACTGGGCGCATGGCCAGAGCGACGCGATCGAGGGCGTGACCCACTCGCTGTGCACGCTGGAGTTCGACAGCCATCGAGCGTTGTACGACTGGTATCTCGAACACCTGCCGCTACCCGGCGACAAGCCCCGGCAGACCGAGTTCGCCCGCCTCGAATTCACTCACACGATCACATCGAAACGTCGCCTCGCGAAGTTGGTCGCCGACGGCGTGGTCGATGGTTGGGACGACCCGCGCATGCCGACGCTTGGCGGTGTCCGTCGCCGCGGATACCCGGCCGAAGCCATCCGCACGTTCTGCGACTTCATCGGTGTCGCCCGAACCAACAGCCGGCATGCCATCGAACTGTTGGAGTCGTTCATCCGTCGCCAGCTCAACGAGACGTCGTTGCGTCGCATGGCTGTGTTGCGACCACTGCAGCTGGTGATCACCAACTGGCCCGACGACGAAGCCGGCAAACCGGTTGTGGAGTACCACGATGTCACCAACAATCCCGAGAATGCCGAAGACGGCTCGCGCCGGGTGCCGTTCTCGAAGGTGCTGTACATCGAGCACGACGACTTCATGGAAGACCCTCCGCCGAAGTACTTCCGCCTCACCCCTGGGCGTGAGGTGCGATTGCGATCCGCGTACTTCGTCACGTGCACCGGGTGCGTCAAAGACGACGATGGCAACGTCATCGAGGTGCACTGCACCTTCGATCCGGCCACGTCCGGTGGCAATGCGCCGGACGGCCGCAAGGTGAAATCGACGATGCACTGGGTGTCGGCCGACCACGCCATCGACGCAACCGTGGGTTTGTACGACCGGCTGTTCTCGGCAGAGATACCCGGCGATGCCACCGGCGAACCGTTCGACGACCTCAATCCCAATTCACGCGAGCTGCTGACCAATTGCAAGGTCGAGCCGGCCTTGGCCGACACTCAACCAGGCTCGGTCGTGCAGTTCGAGCGGCTCGGCTACTTCGCCCACGATCCGCAGACCCCAATGCTGTTCCATCGCACGGTCGGGCTGCGCGACGAATGGGCCAACATCCAAAAACGCACCTGATCGTCGATAAGACTGCGCACATGGCACGAGGTCGACTCCGGGTGTACCTCGGTGCGGCGCCGGGCGTCGGTAAGACCCACGCGATGCTCGAAGAGGGTCAGCGCCGGGCCGGACGTGGCGCCGACGTGGTGATCGGCGTCCTCGATGTCACCGGTCGGCCCCTCGTCGAGACGCTCGCGGAGTCACTGGAACGGTCGCCGACACTGGAAGGGCACGGCGGTGTCGCCGAGTTGGACGTCGCGTCGCTGCGCCAGCGACGGCCGAAGGTGGTGCTCGTCGACAACCTCGCACACCGCGTCGACGAGCAGACCGGTCGGTGGAATTCCGTGGAGGAGTTGCTGGCCGACGGCATCGACGTGATCACCACGGTCAACATCTCCAACCTGGAATCGATGGGCGACGTCGTCGCCACCATCATCGGTAGCCCGTCGTCGGAGACAGTTCCCGATTCGGTCGTGCGCGCTGCGGATCAGATCGAGCTCGTTGACATGAGCCCCGAGGCACTGCGTCGCCGTCTCGCTCACGGACACGTCTATCCATCTGACCGCATCGACGCTGCGCTGGCCAACGTCTTTCGTCCCGAGGTGCTCGGCAAGCTGCGTCAGTTGACCTTGCTGTGGCTCGCCGATCGCGTCGAGGAACAGCTCGAACGACAACTCGCTTCCGACGTTGCCGACGAAACCCGCAGTGTTCGCGAGCGCGTAGTCGTGGCCCTTGGTGGCCAAGGCGGCGGCCATCTCGTCCGTCGAGCGGCGCGCATCGCAGGTCGCACGGGTGCGCATCTTGTCGGCGTGCATGTCGTGAGTCCCGGCAGCTCACCTGGCCTCGATTTGGAACATCAGCGAGGGCTTCTGGTCGGATTTGGCGGCGTCTATCGCGAGATAATTGGCGAGGGTGTCGCCGAGGCGCTCGCCGAGTTCGCCCGTGTCGAGCAGGCGACTCAACTGGTGATCGGTGCCCTGCCCCACGAGCTCGCATCGGCAGACAAGACAACCGGCGGGCAGGGATCGATCGTCGCCGACCTCATCGGTCGGATCGGCACAGTCGACATCCACGTCGTCGCAACAGACATCGCCCGCCTACCCCCCGAACCTCTGCGCGCCGATCACTCTGGTCCGGCTCGTACAGTCCGCTGGCGTGCGCTTGCCTGGGCACTGTGCATCTTCGGTTTGCCGCTACTGACGGCGATCCTCGCCACCGTTCGGCGGCATGTGTCGGTCGGTTCGGCATTGATGTTCGATCTCTGCCTGGTGATGGCGGTCGCCGCGCTCGGCGGTCTGCGGGCAGGGCTCGTCGCCTCGGTCGCTGCGTTCGGCCTCACCAACTGGTTCCTGACACCACCGCTGCACACCCTGACCGTTGGCGACTCGCAGAACGTCGTGGCACTCAGCGTGTTTGTATTGGTCACGATCGTCGTCAGCGTGCTCGTCGATCGCGCCGCGCGACGTTCGAGGGAAGCGGTTTCGGCTCGAACGGAGGCCGCCGCGCTGGCCCGGTCGGCGGCAACCCTTGTCGGCGCCCACGACCCTTTGCCCGATCTGCTCGAGCAGCTTCGGGCGACGTTCGGCTTGGCCTCGGCGTCAGTCTTCGAGCTGACGGGCGAAGGTTGGTGGCCGACGCACGTATCAGGTCACCCCGAGCTGCTCGATCCCTCCGAGGGGACGTCGATCGACATCTCCGCCGATGGGAAGTTGCGACTCGTCGTGTCGACCAACGCTCTGCGCCCAGAGCAGCTGGAAGTGTTGCGGGCCTTCGCCGATCAGTTGGCGATGGCTGTCGAAGCCCGCCGTCTGCGAGTAGACGCGGCCAATGCCGATCTCTTGTCCGAAGCGAATGCATTGCGCGCCGCCTTGCTACAGGCGGTGTCTCACGATTTCAGAACGCCACTGGCGACGATCAAAGCCTCGGCATCCGGCCTGCTCCACAAGGATGCGGCGTTCTCCGATTCCGATCGCCGACTCTTGCTCATCGACATCGATGACGCCGCAGACCGGCTGGACCGCATGGTGCGCGACCTGCTCGACATGAGCCGCCTGCAGGTCGGCGCGTTGGATCTGACCCTGCGATCTGTGGCGCTCGAAGACGTCGTGGCGACAGCGCTTGCCGGCCTCTCGGCGGCGCCCAGTGCGGTCGAGGTCGACGTACCGGACTCGCTGCCGACGGTGCTGGCCGATGCCGCGCTGCTCGAACGAGCGATAGCCAACCTGGTGTCGAACGCCCTCGCCTGGTCCCCCGAGGGTAGTCCGGTCAAGGTTCAAGCCGGTCAGATCGGCAGCTCCATCGACCTGCGAATCGTCGACCGTGGGCCCGGCATACCGCACGACGATCGGGAGCGAATCTTCCTTCCGTTCCAACGTCTCGGTGATCGGTCGAACGACGCCGGCGTCGGTCTTGGTCTGGCGATCGCCAGAGGCTTCATCGAGGCAATGGGTGCACGGCTGAGCCTCGACGACACGCCGGGATCCGGGCTGACGATGACAATCCGTCTCCAGATCGCCGACGAGGGCGAAGCATGACCCGCATCCTCGTGGTCGACGACGAGATACAGATCCGCCGCGCCCTCGACATCAACCTGCGGGCTCATGGGTACGACGTCGTGCTGGCGGCGACGGGCGAGGAGGCTTTGACAGAGGCTGCGGCCAGCGTGCCCGACCTTGTGCTGCTCGATCTCGGGCTGCCCGGTTTGGACGGCGTCGACGTGATCCGCGGTCTGCGCGGCTGGACGTCGATCCCGATCATTGTGCTGTCGGCGCGCGAAGGTGACGCCAGCAAGGTTGCGGCACTCGATGCCGGCGCCGACGACTACGTCACCAAGCCGTTCAGTATCAACGAGCTGTTGGCACGGTTGCGCGCCACGATGCGCCGCCACCATCCAGCGCCACAAGAGCCTGTCGTGGAGACAGCTGACTTCGCGGTCGACATGGTGAACCGGCGCGTCACACGCGCCGATCAGGCGGTGCACCTCACCCCGACGGAGTGGCAAATCGTTGAGCTACTCGTGCGTCACCCCGGGCGGCTTGTCACACAGCGGCAGCTGCTACAGGACGTGTGGGGACCGCAATACGAGAGCGAGACAAACTACTTGCGCGTGCATCTCGCCGCGATCCGTCGCAAACTTGAACCAGACCCTGGTCAACCACGTTATTTCCTCACCGAGCCCGGTATCGGGTATCGATTCGAACCATATTGACGCGTTCTTAACGCCTCATCGATTCTTCTTGGCGTTTCGCAAACGGCGACGGCGCGGACGTTCGAGTTGAGTGATCGTGTGCTCCTCGAAGACGAACTCCGCGCAACACCTACCGTGCAACCTCCGCCGGTGGCACCGCCCACGCCGTCGATTCCGGAACCGATCAGCTACCGGCTCAAGAACAAGGTGCTGGGGGCTCCACTACACACCGAGCGGCTCGAGCACGAGACACTCGGTAGGCCGACGGCGCTCGCCGTCTTCGCATCCGACAATCTGTCGTCGTGCGCCTACGCCACGGAGGAAATTCTTCGGATGCTCGTGCCGTTCATTGGCCTTGCGGCGTTTTCGCTCGTCACCCCGGTAACCATCGCACTGCTCGTGGTCCTCGGTTTCCTGATCCTCTCGTATCGCCAAACGATCAAGGCCTACCCTTCGGCGGGCGGCGCCTACATCGTCACCCGCGACAACTTCGGCCTGCTTCCCGCACAGGTCGCGGGCGTTGCTCTTCTCACTGACTATGTCTTGACGGTCGCGGTATCGGTCGCCGCTGGTAGCGACGCGCTCGCATCAGCCTTCACGGCGCTTGCGCCGTATAAGCACTGGATCGCCATCGCCTTTGTGCTGTTCATCGCCTACGGCAATCTGCGCGGCACCAAGGAGTCGGGGAAGATGTTTGCCGTCCCCACCTACTTCTTCATCGTCAACATGTTCATACTCATCATCGTCGGCGCGGTGCGCTCGTTCTCGTCGTCACTGCCCCGTGGCGCCACCTCGGGTGTCGAGAATATGGTTCCACTCGGGACTCACCACGGGAATGGTCTGCTCATGGGCGCCACCGTGTTCGTGGTGCTGAAAGCGTTCGGCTCGGGTGGGGCGGCGGTCACCGGCGTCGAAGCCATCTCCAACGGCGTGCCGGCATTTCGACCGCCCGCGTGGAAGAACGCACGCAGCACCCTTGTCATCATGGGCTCACTGTTGGGCGTGATGTTCCTGGGCTTGTCGATGCTGGCTGCACGTACCCACGCGATGCCGTTCGACGGAGGAGTGCCGTCTGTGATCTCACAGGTGGGCACGCTGGTCTACGGCGAGACCCCCCTCGGTCACGTCTTGTTCTACGCATTGCAGGCCGGCACGATGCTGATTCTCGTACTCGCTGCCAATACCAGCTTCGCCGACTTCCCACGTCTCGCCTCGTTCCACGCCGGCGACAACTTCATGCCTCGACAGTTCACGATCCGTGGCCATCGGTTGGTGTTTTCCAACGGGATCATCTTCCTTGCTGCAGCCTCGGTTGTCACGCTGCTCGCCACCGGCGGCGAGGTCAGCCGGCTGATCCCGCTGTATGCGATCGGCGTGTTCACCAGCTTCACGCTCAGCCAATCGGGCATGGCCAAGCATCACATCACCCACAAGGAGCCAGCGTGGAAGACAGGGCTGGCGATCAACGCCATCGGCGCGCTGTTGTCGCTCTTGGTGCTGGCGATCGTGGCCACCGTCAAGTTCCGTGAGGGAGCTTGGGTGATCATGCTGCTCGTGCCGATGATGGTGTACGGCCTCGTGCGACTGAACCGTGCCTACGAAGCCGAGGACGTGGAGTTGCACGAGGACGCACAGGCCTTGGCAGAAGCACACACGATGCGCACTCACAGTGTCGTCGTGTTGGTCGACAACCTCGACGCCGCCACTGCACGGGCCATCCAATACGCGCGCACGCTGCAACCGGACGACCTGCGGGCCGTGCATTTCGATCTCGACTCGTGGAAGACCAACCAGCTGATCTCTGGCTGGACGGAGCTCGGCTTCAGCCGGTTCCCGCTCGACATCGTCGAGTGCCCCGACCGCCGCATGCCGCGTGCCGCCCTCGAGTTGGCCGT
>JAENVT010000173.1 GCA_016650435.1 Ilumatobacteraceae bacterium | reverse complement strand
GTTCTTCCCGATGACACAAGCCAGGATCCTCGACACCCGCATCGCCTAAACACCATTCTGGTTTACCGGCGCGGCCAATTGGAATATGTTTGTGGCTGATGTCGGGACGGACGCGAACGAGGTGGTGGGCGCTGATGGTGGCCCCTGCCGTTGTCGCTGTTGCCGTTGCGGCGTTCGACGTCGCACCGCGGCAAGTACGGGCGGCACCGAACGGCTCTCTGACCCGCTATCCCTACCTGACCGACTCGATCCAGACCTCGATCACCGTCAACTGGGCCACGGATATCAGCGCAACGACAGGCAGCGTGACGTGGGGTCCGGTCGGAACCTGCACCGGAAACACCAGGGCGGCAACGAAGACCAACATGACCGTTGGTTCACTGTCCGAATATCAGTGGGCGGCCACCATCCCCGTCACGCCGGACACCCAATATTGCTATCGGGTGCTGCTCGGTTCCACCGATCTGCTGGGCACTGACCCATCGCCGCGGTTCACCTCACAGGTTGCCGCAGGATCAACCGCGGCGTTTTCGTTCGCGGTGTTCGGGGACTGGGGACAGGCGTATGCGGGTGGTGTCAACACTGATCAGGCCAATGGCCTCCAGCAGATCGCCAACAGCGGCGTGCGTTTCGCGGTCATGACTGGCGACACTGCATATCCGAGCGGCAATCAGACGAACTACGGCGACCTCCAGAAGGCGGGTACCGACGAGAGCGCGGTGTTCGGACCGGCCTTCTGGACCGTCCCAGGCCGGTCGATCCCGGTCTTCAACGTGACGGGGAACCACGGCTTCACCAACGGCGCCGTTCAGGTGCAGAACTGGCCGGAAGGCAACGCCGCGGCCTCGTCGGGCGGCAAGTACGCGATGGAGAGCTATCCCTCGATCAATGGCTCGAATCCGCAGAGCTATCCGAGCATGTGGTACGCGTTCGACGCCGGGCCGGCGCGGTTCTACGCGCTCACAACGTCGTGGTCGGACAGCAACTTCGGGACCGCCAGCGTGTACGAGAATGATCGCGACGCTCATTGGAAGCCGGGGGCGGCCGAGTACGAATGGTTGAAGGCCGATTTGGCGGCGCATCCCAACGCCCTGAAGTTCGCCTTCTGGCACTACCCGCTCTACGCCGACTCCAGCGGCCAGCCGTCCGACACGTTTCTGCAGGGTGGGACAGGAACGCTCCAGGGACTGCTCGACCAGAACAACGTGGCGATGGTCTTCAACGGCCACGCGCACGGCTATGAGCGGAACAGGGCCGATGCGGCGGGACTGCTCAGCTACGTGGTCGGTAATGGCGGCGCTGCGCTGGGACAGGTCAGCGGCTGCAGCTCATTCGATCTCTACGCGATTGGTGCGAGCGGGTCGCACTGCGGCTCGGCACCTGCGGGATTGTCCAATGATCACGTGTACGGCTTTGTCAAGGTGACCGTGAACGGCAATCGGGTAACCGTCACCCCAACGGATGAACTGGGACGGACGTACGACATTCAGACCTACACCTTCGCCGGCAGCGCACCGGACTCGACGCCACCCACGGCTCCGACCACCGTAACGGCGGTCGCGACGAGCTCGAGCACGGTCAACGTCACCTGGAGAGGGGCGACCGACAATGTCGGAGTAACGGGATACCACCTGTTCCGCAACGGGACCCAGATCGCCGACCAAGCCGGCACGACGTACTCGGATAACACCGTGTCTCCGGCAACTCACTACACCTACACCGTTGTCGCCCTCGACGCCGCTGGCAATGCCTCCCCCATGTCTGCCGGCGCGGGCGTCACGACGCCCGGCGTTGTTGATCGCACCGCGCCATCACAACCCGGCCTCCTGAAGGCGACCGCGCCGACCAGCAGCCAAGTGGATCTGAGTTGGGTCGCGAGCACCGACAATGTGGGGGTGACTGGCTATCGGGTGTACCGCAACGGCACGGCGTTGGCGACACCGATTGCCCCCAATCCATCTCCGCCTACTGCGTTCACCGATGACACCACGCAGCCGGGGACGACCTACACCTACCAGGTCAGCGCGGTCGACGCCGCCCGAAACGAGTCGACGAAGGCCTCGGTCGTGGTCAGCACGCCGGCGCTGAGCGTTCCTCCTTGTTCGGCCAACTGCGGAACCCAGATCGATCCGTTGCTGCCGGCGCGATTGATGGAGACCCGCGTCGGACCCGACTTCCACACCATCGACGGCCAATACCAAGGCACCGGCGCAGCGCCCGCCGGCACCATCACCGAACTACGAGTCGCCGGACGCGGCGGCGTCGCACCCGACGCATCAGCAGCCGTCCTCAACCTCACCGTCACCCAACCCCAAGGAAGCGGATTCCTGACCGTGTTCCCCTGCGGCCAGCCACAACCACTCGCCTCCAACCTCAACTACCTCGCCGGCCAAACCATCGCCAACACCGTCATCGCCGCCATCGGCACCAACGGCAACGTCTGCATCTTCACCTCACAAACCACAGACACCATCGTCGACGTCGACGCCGCCTTCGCATAGCAGCGACATCGGAGCATGAACCAGGTTGAATTCGAGGCGAGAACGGGTATTCACTCGGATGTGTCGAGCGTGCGCCTGATCGAGATGTGTCCATGACGGAGTACTCCAACCGCAAAATTCGCAATGCGTGGGCTGTGCATGCCCTCACGGCCAGCGGAGTGATCGTCGGCTATGTCGGGCTGAATTCTGTGATCGACGGCCACGCCCGAGCCGCCATCTTGTGGCTCGTCGGCGCGTTGATACTTGACGGGGTCGACGGGCCGATTGCTCGCAAGCTTGACGTCCGATTGCGCATACCGACTCTCAATGGAAACTCACTCGATCTGATCATCGATTACTTCACATGCACGATCGTGCCCGTCGCGTTCGTCAACAAGTTCGGCGTCTTACCAGAAGACACCGTCGGCCCGATGTGCTTCGCAATCCTG
>JAENVT010000172.1 GCA_016650435.1 Ilumatobacteraceae bacterium | reverse complement strand
GCCTGTGACCAATCCGGACGTCCGCCATCGAGCACCCGCACGACGCGGGTTCCGAAAGCAATTTTTCCGACGGTTCGACCGAGCAGCGCAATCATCAGCGTTTCGTAGACGAACGCCACACATGTCAGAGCGATGTTGAAGACCAGCAACGACTTGCTCGTGACCGTGTCGTCCGGGGTGTATCCAACGGCGACGATCACGAGCACAACGGGCAGTGCCACGAGGATCTGATCAAGGAGCAACCCGGCGATTCGTCGAAGGATCGGTGCCAGGATGAGGCCGGCCGGGATCGCGGGTTGGGCGACCTCGTCGCCGGCGGGGAACATCTACTCCGCCGCTTCGGCGAGCGCCTCTGCCAGGGCAGGGTGAACGAGAAGGCTCTCGACGATGTCGGTGACCTTGAGGTTGGCAGTGACGGCCAGCGCGATGACGCTGATCAGTTCGGCAGCATGACGTCCGACGATCGAGCCACCCAACACCACGCCGGTGGCAGGATCGCTGACGATCTTCACGAAGCCACGGAAGTCGTTGTTGATCAACGCCTTCGGCGTCGCGCTGAACGGCACCTTCGTCACGCGGATCTTGCGGCCCACCGCGAACGCGTCGGCTTCGGCGAGGCCGACATCGGCGATCTCCGGCTCGGTGAAGATGGCGCTGGCAGCCTTGTCGTAGTCGAGATGGCGATGCGCCACCTTCTGCAAACCCATGACGTGCTCGGCGACCTTGCGGCCCTGCATCGCCGCCACGCTGCTGAGAGGAAGCTTGCCGCTGACATCGCCCGCCGCGTAGATGTGCGTCACGTTGCTCTGGCAATGGCGATTGATGGTGACGAATCCACCACTGTCGACCTCGACACCGGCAGCATCGAGGCCGAGGCCGTCGCTGTTGGGAATGGACCCGATCGCCAACACTGCGTGTGAGCTGTGCACGATCCTGCCGTCGTCGCAACGAACGACGACCGAGTCGTCGATGCGTTCGATCGATACGGCACGGGCACCCTTCAACAGGTGCACACCGCGCTGCAGGAAGTCGGCTTCGAGCACTGCGGCGACCTCGGGATCCTTTTGAGGAAGGACCTGCTGGCGGCTGACGACCAAGGTGACCTTCGCGCCGAAGCTGCTGAACATGTGCACGAACTCGACGCCTGTGACACCGGATCCGATCACCGTGATGCTCTCGGGGAAGATCGACGGCGGATAACACTCGCGCGTCGTCAGGATCCGCTCGCCATCGGTGATGCACCAGTCGGGAATGCGCGGGCGGCTACCGGTTGCCACGAGCACGGCATCCGCCGAAATGGTTCGAGTGCCCTCCGCCGTAGTGAGTTCGACCTCGTGATCGCTGACGAGTCGCGCCGTGCCGTGCAGCAGTTGTACTCCCTGGCTCTCCAGCAACCGGGTGGTGCCCTGGTGCAGGCGGGACTTGATCTCTTCGATGCGGCTGGTCAGCGCCTCGATGTCGACTTCGGCGTCCTGCTGTTCGAGACCCATCCCGTGAATCCTGCGCGAGAAGCTCATCGCCCCACCGGTGGCGATCATCGTCTTCGACGGGATGCAGTCCCACAGGTGCGCGGCACCGCCGACGACGTCGCGTTCGATGACGGTGACCTCGGCTCCGAGCCTGGCGGCATAGGTCGCGGCAGTGTTGCCAGCCGGCCCGCCGCCGATGATCACGAATCGAGTTGCCACCGGGACGAAAGGCTAGCGGCGGTCAGTCTCCGGCGAGTGCCCAACCATCGTCCGCGAACATCACGCTGCGGGCCTCCTGAACGACGGCGAACGATTCGATTGCACCACCGGCGACGTTCGGGCAATACCTGGATGGATATTGATAGGTGTTGCGCGGCTCACCGACCCACTCGAAGTGCATGCCGTCGGGGTTCAAGAAGTTGCCGCCCCACGCGAAGCTATGCGCCCGGAAGATTCGCACGACGCGACAGTCCATCTGGGGGACGCAGCCCTGGCAGTTCGCGACGGTGTTGGTATCGAGCGCCTGCGCCCACGTGTGGCGCGACAGTGACCCGAGCTGGGTGCCGACGATACGGCTGAACCTCGGGCCGAAACAGCCACCGTAGGTGTTGGCGTTGGCGACATCGATGTAGCCGGCGAGACCTGCGTCGACGACCGCTTGCAGGGCGGCG